>ONVJ01000143.1 GCA_900321265.1 uncultured Eubacteriales bacterium | reverse complement strand
GCGACGGTGGTCGGGTATCTTACCGAAGAGATAACTATCTCGGAACCGTCGAAGGAATCGGCGCCGATGACGCTGTCGATGACAGTCCCCTCATCGGTCTCATATGTGAATACGACCTGCTCTCCGGGGATGACCTCGACGGGATTTTGCGAGGTTATCCTGACTCCGGCGGCGTCCTGGACCGAGACCGTCACGGTCTCCTTTTTTTCGGTCTTTCTTCCCGTGATCAGATCGTAAAGCCCGGTAAAACTGAAGCTGTTGAATTTCAGCGAGTTGTCCAGTTTCTGGATCGACCGGTAGAAATTCAGTCCCGCAAAGAGGACGAAGAGCAGGACTCCGGCGACCGCGACGCAGGCCAGGATCTTCCTCCAGAGCGGAAGAGGCTGTTTTGGCTGAGGTTTTTTCATTCGTTTTCCTCTGTCGCATGAATGCGGAAACACCAAAGTGGCGCTCCGCCGGCGCGACATTTTATTATATCATATCAATTATTGAAAATCAATCAGATTTTTACGACCATCCCGTCGAAGGCCTCGTCGACCGGATAGAGATCGGCGACGGCGTCTCTCATGCTCCCGATCATCTCTTCGGTGTTGAAGGCATAGTTGACATGAGAAACTATCAGTCTCTGAGTCCGCGTCCTTCTGAAGATCTCGATGATCTCGGGCTTGCAGAGCCGCGTGTGAGCCCCCTCGACGACGAAGAGATTCACCCTCCCTCCGGCGGCTCCCGGCTCGGTCAGCACTGCGGGATAGTCGGGGAAGTCCCTCTTCATGTCTCCCGAGAAGACGACGCGCTTTCCCTCCGCCTCGATGAGGAAGGAGTGGGAGTGGGCTATGTGCATGTTCGGGATGGCGGTGATCTTCACCCTGCCGTCGTCGAAGATGACGCTCTCGGGATCGGGATAGGTGATAAAATCGATCCTCCTGCCGGGGTCTCTGCGCGAGGAAGCGCCTCCAGGCAGCGGGACCGGCTTCCCTGCGGGATCGCCGAAATTGAAGACGTTGATGGCCGCCGACGGGAATTCCTCGGGGACATAGACGTTCACGTGTATGCCCTCGAACTCTCCGAAGCCCTCGATCTGCCTGATGAACTCGACAAGACCGAGAAAATGGTCGGAATGATTATGGGTTATGAAGATGCCGGCGACGGCGGAATAGGAAAAGCCGCGCGTCGGAAGCAGTCCCATTATCGGCGCTCCGGCGTCAATGACGTAATGCTTTCCGTCAACGGTCACGACCGCCGACGAACAGAATCTTCCCGGCTCGTTGAAGCCGTGGCTGGTGCCAAGAAAAGTTATCTTCATTTTTTCGGGTTCCTTTCATACTTCGGTCCCGCCCGGCCCGGGAGGTCCCGGCGCCGGAGGTGCGTGTCAGACTCTGATCTCGCCGTCGAGTATCACCCTGACGACGGCGGTGTCGCTGATCATAGGATCGCCGTCCGCGAGGACGATGTCGGCGTCCTTGCCCGGCTCGAGCGAACCTACTCTGTCGTCAACACCGATATGCTTCGCGGGGTTCAGCGTGATCGCCAGAAGGGCGAGGAAGGGATCCATGCCCGCCTTTACGGCGAGGCCGGCGCAGAGCGGCAGATACTGCTGCGGGATGACCGGGGCGTCGGTGATTATCGACACCTGTATCCCCGCCGCGGCAAGTATCCCGGGCGTCTTCCAGCTCTTGTTTATCAGCTCGAGTTTCGACGCGTTGGTGAGCGTCGGTCCGACGGCTACCGGGACTCCGGCCGCGGCGAGCTCGTCGACTATCAGGTGTCCCTCGGTGCAGTGCTCTATCGTGATCTTCACGCCGAACTCGCGGGCGATCCTGAGGGCGGTCATTATGTCGTCGGCGCGGTGGGCGTGGGCCTTGAGCGGGATCCTGCCTTCAAGCACCGGGATCAGCGCCTCGGCCTTCATATCGTATTTCGGGAGCTTCGCGCGGTCGTCGCCGGCGAGCTCCTTTCTCATCATATAGTCCCTTGCCGAGAAAAGCGCCTCGCGGAGCTTCGCCGCCGTCGTCATCCTGGTCGAATCTGTCTTGTCTTTGTGGCAGCGCTTCGGATTCTCGCCGAAGGCGCATTTCATCGCGACGGGATCCCGCAGCGTCGCGGCCTCGACTGTGTTGCCGAAGAGCTTTACCGCGAAGAAGGTCCCGCCGAGCACGTTGGCTGATCCCGGGCCGGCGGCGACCGTCGTCACTCCTCCCGCGAGCGCGGCCGGTATCGCCGCGTCGTGGGGATAGTAGCTGTCGCTGCCGCGCAGCTGGGGCGAAAGGATGTCGGTCATCTCGTTGTAGTCGTGGGTGGTCCCGGTCGGGCCGCCGTAGTTGTCAAGACCGATGTGGCTGTGGGCGTCGACGAATCCGGGGTAGGCAAAGAGCCCCGAGGCATCTATGACCTTTTCGTCTCCCGACGGTTCGGCGCTGCCGCCGACCGAGACAATCTTGCCGTCTCTGACAAGGATATCGCCTCTGTATGGCTTTCTGTTGACCGCGTCGTTTATCACGGCGTTTTTAATAATCATGGGGGCTCCTCCGTTTTTATTCAAAGCTCTCGCTCTCGAAGGCGGCGAAGGGGACGGTGATCCCCGTCTCGCCGTCAAGCAGACGTCCGATGTGATGGAGCATCGGAAACTCCTCTGGGCGGGCTCTTCCGAGCCTTTCAAGCTCCTTTACAGCCTCGACCGTACGTGCGGCGATGGCAGTCGATTCGAGGGTGACCCCGGCGAGCTTCGCCTTCGCCTCGGCAAAGCTGTATCCCTCGCCGAGCAGTATGCCCAGCCTGCGCGTCCTGCCGCCGAAGACGGTGACGTAGAGGTCGCCGGCGCCCAGAGTGATGTTCTCGGGTTTTCCGCCGCATTCTGCGAGCAGTTTCTGCATCTCTTTTACCGCCTGACCGAAGAGCGCCGCCTGGGAATTGTAATGCTCGAATTCCCTGCCCTCGCGCTTGTAGGACATTCCTATCGCGAGCGATATGCCGAGAGCGTAGGCGTTCTTGAGGGCCACGGCGCATTCGACTCCCCTTACGTCGTCAGAAAGGCTGACGTGGTAATATGGGGCCTCGAACCAGCTTCTCACTGCGCGGAGAAGCTCTGGCTTTCTGCCGCAGAAGGTGACGCAGGAGGGATCGTGGTCGGCCAGTTCATATGAGGTGCAGGGACCGCCGACCGCCATGAAATCGATCTTCTTCCCGAGGCTCTCTGCGACCTCCTCCATCTTTTCGGGATATGAGATCATTTTTCCGCCGCCGGTATGTATCATGCCCTTCGTTATCGAAAGGACGGGAAGACCGTCGGGCAGGCGGGGGATGACGTTTTCGAGATACCAGTCGAGGCCGAAGCTGGAAACTCCGCATATGGTGATGTCCGCGCCGTCGAGGGCACGGTCGAGTTCCTCAAAATAAAAGTATGAGTAATTCTTTCCGCCGTCGGGGAAGGGCCGCTTCAGAGTCAGGTGCTCGGCTTTCTCTCTCGCGTGAGAAATGATGTCACGGTCGAGCGGTGTCCCCACCAGCCTGATCTCGCATCCGTTGTCTGCCGCCGGCCAGGTAATGGCCGATCCCATCATTCCGCTTCCGATAACGGTGATTACAGGGCGTTCTGCAAGTGTTTTCATGTTTTTTTCCTCTTTTGGCAATTATTATTCAGATTATTGATGCGGATGAAAAGTGCTTTTTCGCAGTGCGGATCAGAGAGTCCCGTCGTTCGGGACACGCCTTCCCGAGGAGATTATCCCGAGGACGTTTTCCCAGCGGGACGACATCTCGGCGTCCCCTTCGGGGATATCCGGCAGAAAGCCCGCCTTCAGATAGCTTTTTACCGCAGGGACGCGCCAGTCGTCGGTAGTGAGGTAGGCGTGCTTTGCCCCCCGCTTCTTCAACTCGTACACTGCGACCGCGGAGAGGCAGGTGCCAATTCCCCTGCCGCGGAATCCCGGCTTGCATGCCACCATATGCACCCTGCCGCCGCCTTCGGTCTCGCCGCAGATGACGGTGACGGTTGCCGCGGGCTCTCCGTCGCAGAAAACAAAGAGAGTGTCTTCGGGAGAGTATCTGTCGGACGCCATGCTCTTGTCGTAGTAGCTTCTGTCCTTCAGCCCCTTTGAAAGGCCGTACTGAACTATGTCGAGCCAGACTTCGACGCCCTTTTCGACATCGGGCAGAGGCTTTACCGAACAGCCCGCGGGAAGCAGCGGCTCCTTCGGCAGCAGACCGTCGTTCATCCAAACCATCTTAAGCTGTCTCATACTCCGAATGACCTCCCTCCGAGCCGGGCGCGTGACGCACGGCGACGCAACTGCTTATAGAAATTCAATATATTATTTTATCATATTTCACGCGCAATTGCAATCATCCTTTTAAGAAGTTTTACCGGCACTCATGCTGAAAAGCAGAAAAGAAGCCTTGAAAAAATACAAATCCCGGGGCTCGAGAAACCTGCACCATCCGCTGCCTGCCGCAGCCGCCTTCCGGGCTGGAGCTTTTTCCGGTTCTGTTATGAAGGGCCCGCCGGTGCTGTCCGGGTAAGAACCATCCTAAGT
The DNA here is from genome assembly GCA_900321265.1 of uncultured Eubacteriales bacterium. GTDB lineage: Bacteria > Bacillota > Clostridia > Oscillospirales > CAG-272 > CAG-390. Next base: position 909 of record ONVJ01000143.1, on the reverse strand, counting down.
GCAGAAGGGTGCAGCCGCTTACAAGCGGCTCTTGATTCGGAGCTTATTTTTTGATATAATATAGTAAAGTATTTTTTTATTCTTCGCGCGTGAAGCGGTCACATCCGCGAAGATCCCCACGAATTTCCGCTCCGGAACCGCAAAAGACCGGGCGCGGGCGGACCGTCACCCCGCCGCGGCCCTGCGGCGTTCTGAAAGGAGACTTTTTTTGGAAAGGATAAAACTTGCCGTCGCCGGACTCGGCAGCCGCGGATTCGGTCTTCTGAAAAACGCGATCCTGCCCTCGGGGCAGGCGGATATATGCGCTCTCTGCGACCCCGATCACGAAAAACGCGAAAGGGCCGCCGCGCTGGTTTCGGAATACAGCACCGACCGGCCCGCCCTCTTTTCCGACTGCAGGGAGATGACGGTCCGTCCCGACGCCCTGCTCGTTGCCACCGACTGGACCGCGCACGCCGGGATCGCGGTCTGGTGCATGGAGAACGGGATCGCCCCCCTGATCGAGGTCGGCGGAGCCGCGTCGGTCGGGGAATGCGAAAGGCTGGTCGAGACCTACAGAAGGACGGGTACGCCGCTGATGTTCGCCGAGAACTGCTGCTTCGGAAAAGACGAGACGCTGGCGGCATCGATGGCGGCGGCCGGGATCTTCGGAGATATCGTCCACTGTTCGGGCGCTTACGCCCACGATCTGCGGGAATACCTGCTCGGGAAGCCGGCGCGCGACAGCTTCAGGCTGGAATACGCCCGCCGCCACAACTGCGACTACTACCCGACTCACGAGCTTGGACCGATAGCGAAGATCCTCGGGATCAACCGCGGGAACCGCATGCTGTCGCTAGTCTCTGTCGCGTCCCGCCCTGCCGGTCTTGCCGACTACGCGCGCCGCTCGGGAGACCCCGACGCGATCCG
>ONVJ01000009.1 GCA_900321265.1 uncultured Eubacteriales bacterium | reverse complement strand
TCCGTACATCGGATGCAGAACGTTGTCTTCGATGGCGACGGTCACCGTCTTGTCCATCTTGTCCGAGACAACGAGTCCGACTCTTGTTTTTCTGAGGTTTCTCTCTTCCATTTCGATTGCCTCCTTAAGCCTTCTTCTCGTTGATAACGGTCATGACGCGGGCGATGTCGCGCTTGACTTCAACAATACGGTTGGTGTTCTCAAGCTGATTGACGGCAAGCTGGAAACGGAGATTGAAAAGCTCTTCCTTGAGCTCTCTGAGCTTCGCGCCGAGTTCGGCGTCGCTCATCGCTCTCACTTCAGTGATCTTCATTTCGCTTCCTCCTCGGCCGCGCCCTTCGTCACGAACTTGCACTTGATGGGAAGTTTGTGAGAAGCGAGACGCATAGCCTCTTTAGCTTCGGTTTCCGATACACCGTCCATCTCGAACATGACACGGCCGGGCTTTACTACCGCTACCCAGTATTCGACCGAACCCTTACCGGATCCCATACGGGTCTCGGCGGGCTTCTCGGTTATAGGCTTATCGGGGAATATTTTGATCCAGACGTTGCCTCCGCGCTTGATATATCTTGTCATTGCGATACGGGCGGCTTCGATCTGAGCTGACGTTATCCAGGCCGGCTCGAGGGCAACGAGTCCGTAATCACCGTAGGTGACGGTGTTGCCGCTGGATGCCTTGCCTTTAAGTCTTCCGCGCTGCTGCTTGCGGAATTTGACTCTCTTAGGCATTAACATTACTTGTTTCCTCCTTCTCTGGGAGCAGCGCCGGTCTGAGCGGGTCTGGGCGTGCGGGGCTGATTCCTGCGGTCGTTGCGGCTGGAGCCGTCTCTCGGCCCGCGGTTGTCGCCGTTCCTGCGGTCGCCGCCTCTGCGGTCGCCGTTCCTGCGGTCGCCTCTGCGGTCGCCGTTCCTGCGGTCGCCTCTGCGGTCGTTCCTGCGTCTGTCTCCGGCGACCGTCTTCAGGACCTCGCCGTTGTAGATCCAGACCTTGACACCGATCTTGCCGTAGGTCGTATTGGCTTCCCAGAAGCCGTAGTCGATGTCGGCACGAAGGGTCTGAAGCGGGATGGTTCCTTCATGGTAGTGCTCGGATCTCGCGATCTCGGCGCCGCCGAGACGTCCGGAGCAGGATACCTTGATACCGCGCGCTCCGAGGCGCATGGTGTTTCTGATCGCCATCTTCATGGCGCGTCTGAAGGCGACACGGCCCTCGAGCTGAGCGCAGATGTTCTCGGCGACCAGCTGGGCGTTGAGATCGGGGCTGGCGATCTCGACGATATCGACCATGACGGGGATCTGCTTGCCGTTGGCGTCCTTGCCGACGATGTTCTCGATCTCCTTCTTGATCTTGTCGATGTTCTCGCCGCCGCGTCCGATGGCGACGCCGGGCTTCGCGCAGTGGATGACGACCTTGACCTTGAACTGGTCGCGCTCGATCTCGATGCGCGGAACGCCTGCCTTGAAGAGCTCCTTCTTGAGAAGCTTTCTGATGTTGTAGTCTGATACGAGGACGTCACCGAAGATCTCGTCCTTTACGCACCATCTGGAATCCCAGTCCTTGATAACGCCTACACGAAGGCCCTTAGGATTGACTTTCTGTCCCATTATTCTTTGACCTCCTTGTCAGCATTCTTCTCTGCGACGGCGAGCGTCACATGAGATGTTCTTTTCAGGATCCTGTCGCCCGAGCCCTTGGCTCTGGGGAGCAGTCTCTTGAGAGTCGGTCCGGGGCAGACGAAGCACTCGGAAACGTACAGGTTCTGGGCGTCCATGCCGAAGTTGTGCTCGGCGTTCGCGATCGCGCTCTTGAGGAGCTTGCCGATCTCGGGGGAGGCCGCCTTCGGGGTGTTTTTCAGGATGGCGGCCGCTACGGTCGTATCCTTGCCGCGGATCAGATCCAGGACGATCTTGACCTTGCGGGGGGAGATTCTGAGGTATTTAAGATAAGCTTTTGCTTCCATAAGTTCCTACTTCCTCCCTGATCATTTGCCGGTGTTCGAGGTCTTCGATCCCGAATGGCCTCTGAATGTCCTGGTGGGAGCAAACTCGCCGAGCTTGTGGCCGACCATATCCTCGGTCACGTACACCGGAACATGCTTGCGTCCGTCGTGGACGGCGATGGTGTGTCCAACGAACTCAGGGAATATCGTCGAAGCGCGGGACCAGGTCTTGATGACCTTCTTCTCGTTCTTCTCATTCATGGCCACAACGCGGTCGAAGAGCTTCTGCTCTACGAACGGGCCTTTTTTAAGACTTCTGCTCATTAATATTCCCTCCTTATTTAGCGCTTCTGTGCTTGACTATGAACTTCTCGGTGCGGGCCTTGTGCTTTCTGGTCTTATAACCGAGAGCGGGCTTGCCCCAGGGAGTGAGCGGACCGGGATGTCCGACGGGAGACTTGCCCTCGCCGCCGCCGTGCGGGTGATCGCAGGGGTTCATCGCCGAGCCGCGGACGGTCGGTCTGATGCCCATGTGTCTCTTCTTGCCGGCTTTTCCGATCTTGACGGTGTCGTGCTCGATGTTGCCGATCTGTCCTATCGTCGCGTTGCAGTTCATCGGGATGGTCCTGACTTCGCCCGAGGGAAGTCTGATCATCGCCTTGCCGTTCTCCTTCGAGAGCAGCTGAGCGGCGGTTCCGGCGGCTCTGACGAGCTGGCCGCC
>ONVJ01000187.1 GCA_900321265.1 uncultured Eubacteriales bacterium | reverse complement strand
CCCCAGTCGTAGAGATAGTGCAGCTCGCTGTCGGGCCGGCGCTTCTTCCCGATCTCGAAATCCGGGAAAAACTCTCCCGTCCTCATGTCCCAGTATTCGTCGAGGGTGATCCATGCGCGGTGTATCGCCGGCCTGCCGATGACCGACTCTGCGTATGCAGGAAAATCCGCCGGCGGCGAGTATCTGAGAGTGCTGTTCTGCCAGCGCGTTGGGTCGTCGTATCTGCCGATGCTTTTCTGTGTGTCGATAAATACCTTCATTGCTTCTTTTTCCGTTTCGTTTTACTTGCAAGAGACCGGTCCGGGATCATCCGGAAAGCTTCCGCGAAAAGCCTGCGTAAGCATCATACCGCCGGTTCAGCCGGAGGACGATCCTCTTTTATCCGGTCTTCTGCTTATCGCTAATATGATATCATATTTTGCCAGCTTAATCAACAGAAAAAACATCTTCGTTATGTCTGCTTCCGACTCTTTCATCTGCTTTCGACATCGGGCGGGATCTTCAGAGATGTCCGAAGCCAAGCTATCATACGGCATTCAGTCGAAGGGGCTGTTCCCCCATCCCGATGCGTTTTCGCGCAAACTGTTTTTGGTCTTTTGCAGATATTATTCTTCACGATCCTCCCGTTTTTCTTTTTCCTATTGAAAATCGGATGGAAAGAAAGTATAATTTAGTAGAAAAAACACACGGAACGCATCCGTGGAGGAGAATCGGAAAAATATCATCCCAGGAGAATTGCGGCGGGGTCCGGAATGAACCCTCCGCAAACATGCTGCTGTCATGAAGAATAAAAAACAAATGAAAACCGGAAAAATGATGAGTCTGCTGTTCGCCGCCCTCTTTGTCTGCGCGCCGGCGGCTGGGCTTCTCTCGACGCCCGCATCGGCTGAGCCGGCGTCGGTTGCCGATCCCGTCACCGAGGCTGATTTCATCGCGGCGGGCTGGCCTGCCGACTACGCGGCGAAGCTCGCGGAGCTGAAAAAGCAGCATCCGTCCTGGACCTTCGAGAAGCTCGACGTCACCGGGATGTCGGACGGAAAGTACACCTGGGACTATATCCTGAAGATGGAGTGCGACGACAATCCCAAGCGCAACCTGGTCGGATCGGGCGACGCCTATGTCGTTCTCCGGGATTTCCGCGATGCGAACCTCTACGACTCGGGCTGGTACAAGGCGTCGAAGTATACCGTTTCATACTTTATGGACTCCCGCAATTTTCTCGACGAGGAGCAGATCTTCCAGTTCGCCGATCTGGGCTGGTCGGAGAGCGTAACCGTCGATATGGTCAAGACCGTCCTCCGTGGCACCTTCATGGAGAACGCCTGCCTCGACGACATCTATTCAGACATGACCTACGCCGATTTCTTCATGTACTCCGGGCGGGAGACAGGCGCAAATCCCGTCTATCTCGCGGTGCTCGTAAGAAGCGAGCAGGGGACGGCGGGAACGAGCGCGCTGATCGGCGGAACCATCGGCGACAGGCTGTGGTACTACTACTCGAACGGGCTCACCGGCACCGAAAACGGAAAGCTCATCAACGCCCCGACATCGGGATGGACCGAGGAGGCACTGAAAAAATACAACGGATACTACAACTATTTCAACATCGGCGCTTCGGGGACGGGTTATTTCCAGATATACCGGGGAGGCGCCGAGGAAGCCATGAAGGGTTCCCCGGAATTCGCCGAAGCCTGGGGAGGCACCCCAGCCTGGAACACGAGATGGAAAGCGATACTCGGCGGAGCGCTGAGAGCGACCTCGAAATACGTGAACGACTACCAGAACACCTTCTATCTGCAGAAGTTCAACGTCGATCCCCGCTCCTCGCGCAATTTCTGGGGGCAGTATATGCAGAGCATATTCGGTTCGCAGGGGCGGGCGGCGTCGATGTATAAGTCCTACAAAGAGGGCGGAGTGCTCGACATGCCCTACCGCTTCCTTATCCCCGTCTACTCGGGGATGCCCGAATCCCCCTCGAAATACCCCGACGGGACCGAGCTCGCCGATCCGCGTCCGGTGACCTCGGCAAACGTCGAATCCTATGAATTTCTCGATCTCGGCAGAGTGAAAAGCTTCCGCGCGAAATCGGGGATCTCGTCGGAAAAGATTAGCTGGCGCTGCCTCGCCGCGAAGACGGGGGAGGCGATACCTCTAGGTCAGATCGATCTTTCGGGCTGGTCCTCGGCTGTCATCGAGTACTCTGTGGCGGAAAAATACGATTCCTTCGCCGGGAACAAACCCTCCTACCTGGCGCTCACCTCAGACTCCGGCACCCCGGCGGAAGACGACGGCAGCGCTTCCCTGCTCGCCCGCGGCAGACTTGCCGACGGGACGGCGGGAGGCTTCCTCTTCCGGAGAAACATGACTCTCGATCTGAAAGATGTCTCATTTTCAGGAGAGGTATACCTCACCGGCTCGCTCGCCGAGGGTCAGCAGTACGTGATACACAATATCGTCCTGATAAAAAAACAGGGTTATGAAGCCGCGACCGCTCCCGAAACCGAGACTTCAGCCGATACCGCCGCGGCAGAGAGCGGCACTGCCGCCCCCGAGACATCAGAGGCAGAGGGCTCTTCGCCAACCGGAGGCTGCTCATCCTCTCTGGCTCTGCCGGCGGCCGCTGCTTTCGCGGCAGCCGCGGCGGCGACCTCTAAAGCCGCGACCGGTCACAGGCGCAGAAGAAAAAAGTGAGAGGCCGTTAAAGAGGCTGTTAAAAAACTCGCTACGCGATTTTTTTAACTAGCCGACGAGCAATTGCTCGCCGCGAGACCGCGGCGT
>ONVJ01000055.1 GCA_900321265.1 uncultured Eubacteriales bacterium | reverse complement strand
TGTCGGAGGAGCGGCGCTTCGGGAAGCGCTCCGACTGGACCATTACCGCGTATGTGCCGGTCTTTGAGTTTTTCAGGCTGAAGTTCATCTCGGCGTCGGCGCCGTCGGCGTCGAGGATGAAGACCTTGACCGACTGATCGACGCTCCAGAAGTTCCTGAACTGTTCAAAGGTGCAGTTGAGCGAGTTTGAGACCTCGTTGAACATCCAGACGACAAAGACCTCTCCCGGGGCGATCTCGCCCGCCTCGTAGGCGGGATTCTCTGGCATCGGAACGCTTCCGGTCCAGTATTTCGCTATCGCTCCGTAGGGGGCGTCGGCCCAGTCCTTTCCGGGATGGAAGGGGGTGTATTCCTGCACCGAGCTCTCAAAGAAATCGGCGTCGTCCGAACCCGTCCCCTGATAGGCGAGCATGTAGTCGTAGATGTTGACCTTTTTGTCCGAGTTGTTGCAGATCTCGATGAACTCGTAGGGGTCGCGGGAGGCGTTCGGGCCGCTGTATTTCGTGTTCGTGTTCTTCGCGTTCGCCGCGTCGCCGTACTGGTCGACGCCGATCTCGGTTATGACGAGCTCGGGATAGTCGAGAGTGTTGTCAGCGCCGGCGGAAAAGGGTATGAAATTGCTTCCGAGAAGCATGAGGACCGCGAGGACCGAAGAAATTATTCTTTTCATTGATTTGTTACCTGCCTTTCAGATGTGTAAAACCCGTGCGTCAGGTCTTCAGTCAATATAGGCAAACTCGGCTCTCGCCCATTTGCCGTTCGAGAACTTGTATTCGTAGATGTGCTCAGTCCCGGCCTCGCGTATCGACTTTACGATCTTACCGTCGATGAAGACGAGCGCGGTGCCGTTCTCCATCGCGTATCCGATGTCGTATTTCGGCGAGGTCTCCTTGCGGATGGCGCTGTCGAACTCCGCCCAGAGGGCGCTGTTCGAGAAGTGCGGCCCGTAGTAGATCGGGATGACGTCGATCCCGTAGAACCACTTGTATACCGAATCGGGCAGCTCGTAGAAGTCGTTCCAGGCGCAGTATGTCCAGCACATGCCTCCGGCCGATCCGCCTATGCAGACGACGCCTTTGTTGTATGCCTCGACGAGATACTCGTCGACCTTGAACTGCTTCCAGGTGTCCATCATGTATTCGCTCTGTCCGCCGCCGACGATGATGAGATCGGCGGTGACGATCTTCTCTCTGAGCTCGGCGGGATCATAGAGCTGGGTGCTGAGCGCGATTGCCTCGACGTTCCTCGAGTACCCTCTCATCGTTCCGACGTAGCTGTTGATGTTTTCGACGGTGTCGCGTCCCGCGGTGCAGAGGACGATGACCTTCGGGTTCTTCTTATCGATGAGGTCAAAAGCCGCCCTGTAGGTCTTTGAGCCGGCGCCGCCTCCGCTGATGACGGCCTTTTTTACCACCGGTTCTCCCGGCTCCTCGGTCGTCTCCTCGGGCGGCTCGGTCGCGACAGTATCGGTCGCGGACTCCGGGGTCGTTTCGGGAAGAGCGGTCTCTGTGCCGGTATCCGGCAGCGTGTCCTCCCCTTCTTCGCCGGTGCAGGCGGCGAGACAGGCGACAGCCAGTATCACGAACAGGATCGCGATGAGAAAAGCTGATGCCCTGACTGCGGTGGCAGTCTTAACTGATGCTTTCAATGCCTGATCCTCCTTTTTCCGGACGGTCATCCGGCTTTGCCGGGAGTCCGGGTTGTCTGTATTTGAAAACGCGTGTTTTTTGCGTGCGGTCAGCCGATCCGGATCTCCGGGTGCTCCTTCAGCGTGATCTTCATCGCCTCGTCGGCGACGTCGAAGGTATACCTGAGGTCTTCGTCGGATATCATAACATTGGTGAACATGTTGTGGAAATGCGAGATGTAGACTCCCCGCCTCACCATCTCGCCGATCCACCGCTGATGCGGTATGAGCGAGCCGTCGGGATCCTTGAGTATGATCTTGAAGAGCGACGGCAGGCCGGTCACCGAAAGGACCGCCCCGTTCGCTTCCGCGACCTGACGGAGACCTTCGGTGAGCTTTGTGCCGATCTTCTGCATCGTCCTTGCCGCGTCGAGCGCCCTCATCTTGCGGAGCGCCGCGACAGATGCTGCGAAGGGCACTGCGCTGAGCCAGTAGCTGCCGGTATAGTTCATCTCCTCGATCACCGGCTTGAGCTTTGACGCGCCGACCAGCGCGGACATGTTCCATCCGTTCGCTATCGCCTTGCCGAGGCAGAGCATGTCGGCCTTTATGCCGAAATAGTGATCAG
>ONVJ01000170.1 GCA_900321265.1 uncultured Eubacteriales bacterium | reverse complement strand
TCGAGCCAGACGCTCTGCCATATGCCGGTCGTGCGGGTATAGTGACAGCCGTGGGAGCCGTAGGCGAGCGACTGCTTGCCGGCCGCCTGATTGCCCGAACGCAGATAATCCCGGGCTCTCACGGTTATATAATTCTCACCCTCATCGCAGAAACGGGTGATGTCGGCGCGTATCGGGGTATATCCGCCGATATGCTCGGTGACGAGCTGCCCGTTGACCCAGACCGTCGTCTGCCAGTCGCAGGCTCCGATGTGAAGGATCAGCCGCTTTCCGTCCTCGAGCCAGCCCTCGGAGAGCATGATCTCCTTCCGGTACCAGACGGCGTCGCAGAAATCCCTGTGTCCGAGTCCCGACAGCCGGGATTCGCGGCAGAAGGGGACGTTGATCCTGAGACCGAAGAGTTCAGACGGCGCGTCGGCCTTCTGCATGCCGCGCTCAAAGCCGCTGTCACCCGGATCCTCGGCGAATTCCCACTCTCCGTTGAGACAGAGCCATCCCTTCCTCATCATATCGGGTCTCGGATGTTCGGCTCTCATGATTTCGTTCATTGATCTTTCTCCTGATTCTGTTTGTCCTTTGAGCAAGGGAGGCCGGCTGCAATGACCGGCTTCTCCCGCCTCACAGCGTCGGGGGTGTCAAAAAAGTCATGCTTTTTTAACACCCCCTGCTTTTTTCGGTATTATTGAAACTGCGAACTATCAGCCGGATGACCGGCCCGGGCCGCTGTCAGTTGTATTTTTCGTTGATAGGCTTCGTAATGTTGGCTTCGACGAGCTTTCTCACCGCAGTCGCCTGTTTTGACGCCACGGCTCCCCAGCTTCCGCCGTCCGAAATGACCTTCGTGGGCATCTCGCTCATATAGTTGTCCTGCTTCGAGAAGATGCGGCCGAGGTCAAAGTCGATGGTGTCGTGGATGATATCGAACATTCTCATCGATCCGTCGGTAGAGTCGGGAGTGTACCTGTACTTCATGTTGGTCTCAAAGAGGGCGGGCGTCGTGTATCTGTAGCCGTTGCTGCAGAGGCATTCCATGACCGCGGTGATCATGGTCACGCGGGCGGAATCATGATCCTTCTCGATCCCCCAGAGAGTGAAGGGGTTGCCGACGACGGTGATGTATTCCTCTTGGTCCAGATTATAAAGAGGCGTCGGAAGGATGCCGTAGTCCCAGGTCACGTCGTGGAGCTTGCATCCGTTCTCCTGGTCGGCCATATAGACTCTGTTCTGGCAGAAGAGCGCCTTTCCGTTTACAAAGGGGACCTGATATTTGCGCGAGGTCTGGGAGGAAGAAATGTAGCAGTCACCGGATGTCATCCAGGTAGCGATCTTGTCGCACATCGTGATGCACTTGTCGGAGGAGAAATCGTCCGAGACCACGAGCAGCTTATCAGGATCCTGTTCGAGAAGCCTGAGGCCGGAGCCGGTGTAGAAGGCGTCGAGATGATAGTAGATCGAGCAGAATCCGTAGGTGTCGCCCTCGGAAGCGCTGCCGTCGGTGTCGGAATCGATATAGACGCCCTTGCTCATCTCGATCAGCTTGTCGATCGTCCAGGTGCGTTCGTCGACAAATTTCACGGGATCCTCGAGGTTGAGGTCGGCGAGCATCTGCTTGTTGTAGTAGATGCCGTACATAAAGTGAAGCAGGTTGGTGGAAATGTCGCCCGAAACGAAGTAGAGACCGTTGCCGATCTGCATCGTCTCGATCAGTCTTTGCGGCCACCAGGGCTGAGAAAGGTTAAGATAGCTTTCGTCGATCTGGTTCAGATCCTGGTAATAGCCCATGGTGAGCAGCGTTCCGGCGGTGCGGGTATAGGCGGCGATCATGTCGTAGATGTTTCCGGCGGCGTACTGCTGCTCCACGTGCTGGCAGAAGGGGCCGATGTTGGGATTAGCACCCTGTTCCTCGTGCCAGACGAGCTTTACGTGCATTCTCGCCTCGGTGTTGAGGTTTCTGTTGTAGATCGCTTCGGGAACGATGCTGCCGTTGAGCTGTTCCTCCTTGATCTCGAACTCGACTCTCTCGGAGTCCCAGTTGAGGATCTTGATCTCCTCGTCACCGAAGTTCAGTTCGGGAAGATCGTCAAGAAGGTATCCGTTGTCGTCGGTGTTGGCTCCCGATACGGCGTCGGTGTCGGTCACGACGACCGGAGCGGTCGTGTCATCCGGCGGAGTCTCGGGATCGCCGCAGGACGCGAACAGCGTCAGCGACATGACCAGAGCAAGCACCGCGGAAAGAATTGCCAGAGTTTTTTTCATGGGTTGTTCCTTTCGCATATATTAAATAATTTATTCAGCAAAGCGGGATATGATGACATTTCAGCAATTAAAATTATATCACCTTGCAATTCAATTGTCAATCGGTCTTTTCCCCGAGGGCAAAAAAATGTTATAATCGCTTAGTTTTCCGGCTTCGATTTGTGAAAATCCTACAAATAAAACGGGTGTCTGTTTTTCAAACAAATGTCTGAAACCGGTGAAAAATCAACTTCCGGCTTTTTCAACGCCTCCCGGCAGAATTGTGCTTGTCGCAGCTCAGGCACAGGATCATTTCTGCCAGACAGGCATCTGCTCCGATGATCCCTCGGCGATCAAACGCCTTTCCATCCAAAAAACGCTTATCGAGTTTATAATGCCTCCTCCCCGTCTTCCGGAACCGCGGAAGCCGGAATGCCCTGTCTGCCGGGAAAAACCGCAGAAAACAGGAATACGAAAAAAGTCGGATTTTTGTCTTTGAATTCGTAAACCGCGCGGGCAGGGGAAGCATACTGTGCAGATATAAGATATTATAAATTCTATTGACTTTGCTAAAAAGAAAATGTATAATGATATCAAGCATAAATTTACAGGAAGGAGCCTGAAAGTGAAAACCTTCAGATCTATAATCTGCCTCGTATTCGTCTTCGCCCTGGCCCTGACCGCAGTTTCCTGCGGAAACAAGCCGGCGGGACAGACCGACGACACCACCGTCGCCGCGGTACAGACGCCCGGCGACACCGCCGAGGCCACCACCGCCGATCCCTTCGCGGGCATCAATTACGGCGGGGCCACCGCGACCGTCCTCGCGGTATCCGAGCAGGCAAAGCAGTTTTACGTCGATCCCGACGTAGGCGAGACCGGCGATATGCTCAAGGACGCCCTCTATTACCGGCTGATCAACATCCAGGACATGCTGAACGTCAAGCTGGAATTCATAATGGAGAACGGAAACTGGAACAACCGCGAGGCCTTCATCACCAAGGTCGAGAATTCCGTAAAGGACGGAGGCGGCCTCTATGACGTGATCATCTCCTACAACCTCAATCCTCCGGTTATGGCCACCAAGGGCCTTCTCATGAATCTTTACGACGCTCCCCGCCTTGATTTCTCAAATCCATGGTACGCGTCAGACTTCGTGGACACGGTATCGGTAGGAAGCAATCTCTTTTACGCGATCAACAACGCCGACTACGGCTCGGTCAGGAACATGGCTTCGATCATGTTTGACAAGACGCTCACCTCCGAGCACGGTTATTCCGACAGCGAGCTCTACTCCAAGGTCCTTGACGGCAGCTGGACTCTCGAGGCGCTCTACGGCTATCTCGAGGGCACCTACAAAGAGATGAACGGCTCGAACAAACCCGATTACGGCGACATCTTCGGTCTCGCCGTAGTCGACAAGGCGAGATACGACGCTCTCTTCTACGGCTTCGGACTGCAGATCGTCACGAAGCAGGGGGACGGCACGATGGCAATGTCGCTCGCGGACGAGAAGAACCAGACCGTCCTCGAGGCGATCAACCGCCTGCTGTACGAGAACGAGAACGTCTTAGCGGTCGACTCCTCGATGTACTCGATGTTCAAGGCGAATCAGGCATACTTCTACGTAACGCCCATCGCCATCGTCGACCAGAAGCTCACCTTTGACTTCGGCGTCCTTCCGGTCCCGAAGTTCAACTCCGACCAGACCCGCTACCGCACCTACATCTCGAACACCCACGAGGCATGGTGCATCCCGGTCGGCTCGCTCACATACGACATGGGCACCGACATCATCGAACTCTTCGGTTCGGAGGCCTACAGCTCGATCTCCCCGGTCTACTTCGAAACGATGCTCAAATACCGCTATTCGAGCGACGACAAGGCCGCGCAGGTATACGACATCATCCGCGAGGGAGTCATCTTCGACTTCGGCTATATGTTCGGGAACAGCTTCTCAAACAACCCCTTCCTGCTCTTCAGGCAGAAAATCCAGGACAACCGGAACGACTGGCTGAAACTCTATTCCGGCTACTCAAAGGTCTTCGACAGGGAGCTTGCCGCGATCGTCGCCTCGCTTGAGAACCCCTACGCCGGCTGAGCGGATCACTGCCGCGAAACAGCAGGCAAAATATAATTATTTAATAATTTATCTTTACATTTGTGCCGTTCTGTGATATAATAATTGTGTATGGCGTTTCCGCGGTTTCCGGGTACAAGGTCTTTTTCAGGACGTTTCACCCGCCGGATGCTTCGGTAACGACTAAAATAATCCTTCATGAGGTGAAAGAAGCATGACAAAGGAAGAAAAGCAGGCGATCATTGCCGAATACGCCACCTGCGAAGGTGACACCGGTTCGCCCGAGGTCCAGATCGCGATCCTTACGAAGAGGATCAATTCTCTCAACGAGCATCTGAAGCAGAACCCGAACGACAATCACAGCCGCCGCGGACTGCTCAAGATGGTCGGACGCAGAAGAAATCTGCTGAAGTACCTGATGAACACCGATATCGGGCGCTACCGCTCGATCATCGCGAGACTCGAGATCAGAAAGTAATTTCTGTCCCGTCGGTCGGGTGCTTTCGAAGACGGGCGGGAAAGGTCGATACCTGACCCGCCCTGTCTTTGGTTTATATTTCTTTTACATCCCGCGGAGGGTCAGCATTTAACGGTGCGCCCGGGGTCCTCATATCCGGACCTGCCGTTAAGTGCTAAACCTCCGGGAAATATATTCATTTTATTCGGAGGTACTTCATGTACGAAGTAAAATCCAAGCCGATGGTTTTTGACAACTATCGCGTATTCAACTACACATTCGCCGGCCGTCCTCTCTCGATCGAGACCGGAAAGATGGCGGGCCTCGCCAACGGCGCCTGCCTCGTCAGATACGGCGACACCGCGGTGCTCTGCACCGCCACCGCCTCGAAGGAGCCCCGCGAGGGCGTCGACTTCCTTCCCCTTTCGGTCGATTTCGACGAGAAGATGTACGCATCGGGCAAGATCCCGGGCGGCTACTTCAGAAGAGAGGGCAAGCCCACCGAAAAGGCCATCCTCTCCTCCCGCGTCATCGACAGACCGATCAGACCCCTCTTCCCGAAGGATCTGCGCAACGACGTCTCGCTCGTCCTGACCGTCATGTCCTACGACCCCGACTGCGCCCCCGAGATCGTCGCGATGCTCGGAGCCTCGGTCGCCCTCTCGATCTCCGACATCCCCTGGAACGGACCGATCGCCGGAGCCGAGATCGGCATGATCGACGGCAGGTTCATCGTCAACCCGACCGAGGAGCAGGAGAAGGTCTCCGACCTCGCCCTGACCGTCGCGGCCTCCTCCGAGAAGGTAGTCATGATCGAGGCCGGCGCAAAAGAGGTATCCGACACCGACATGTACAACGCGATCATGCTCGCGCACAGGGAGATAAAGGACCTGCTCGTTTTCGTCAACGCGATCGTCGACGAGATCGGCAAGCCGAAGTTCGAGTTCCCCTCCGGAGAGCTTGACCACGATATGTTCGACGAGATCTTCGCCTTCTGCGAGAAGGACCTCATGTTCGCGCTCGACACCGACGACAAAAACGTCCGCGACGCCAGGATGCTTCCGATCAAGCAGGCTGTCGAGGAGAACTTCATCGAGAAATACCCCACATGTATGGATCAGTGGGGCGAGCTCGAGTACAAGATGCAGAAGAAGGTCGTCCGCCGCTGGCTACTTGAGGACAAGAAGCGCGTCGACGGCAGAGCCATGAACGAGATGAGACCTCTGGGCGCCGAGGTCGGACTTCTTCCCAGAGTCCACGGCACCGGTCTCTTCACCAGAGGACAGACCCAGGCTCTCACCTGCGCCACTCTCGGCACTCTCGCCGACGCGCAGGAGCTCGACGGCATCGACAACGAGGATTCCAAGAGATATATGCACCACTACAATATGCCCGGCTACTCCACCGGAGAAGCCAAGCAGCTCCGCAGCCCCGGCAGGCGTGAGATCGGGCACGGCGCTCTCGCCGAGAGGGCCCTCATCCCGGTGCTGCCCTCCGAGGAGGAGTTCCCCTACGCCATCAGACTGGTCTCCGAGATCCTCTCCTCCAACGGATCGACCTCCCAGGCCTCGATCTGCGGCTCGACCCTCGCCCTCATGGACGCCGGCGTGCCGATCAAGGCTCCGGTCGCCGGCATCTCCTGCGGCCTCATCACTGCCGAGGACGGCAGCTGGGACACCATGATCGACATCCAGGGCGTCGAGGACTTCTACGGCGACATGGACTTCAAGGTCGCCGGGACCCACAAGGGCATTACCGCCATCCAGATGGATCTCAAGATCGACGGGCTCACCCCCGAGATCATAAAGAGAGCGCTTGAGACCACCCACGTCGCCCGCGACTACATCATCGACAACGTGATCCTCAAGGCGATCCCGGCTCCCAGGGCCGAGGTCTCCCGCTACGCTCCCAAGATGACGATACTCCACATCGATCCCGACAAGATCCGCGAGGTCATCGGCAAAGGCGGAAGCGTCATCCAGAAGATCACCGCCGAATCTGGCGCCAAGATCGACATCGAGGACGACGGCACCATCTACATCGCCGCCGTCAACGCCGACTCGGCCGAAAAGGCCAAGGCCGCGATCGACGCCATCTGCTTCGAGCCCGAGGTCGGATCGGTCTACACCGCGACCGTCGTCAAGATACTTCCCAGCAAGGTAAAGCAGAACGAGGACATCGGCTGCTTCATCGAGTACGCCCCCGGCAAGGAGGGCATGGTCCATATCTCCCGGATCTGTGACAGAAGGATCAACAAGGTCGAGGACGCCGGCGTCAAGGTCGGCGACACCGTCAGAGTCAAGTACATCGGCCTCGACAAGATGGGCCGCATGGACTGGTCGATAAAGGACGCGAAATAATCTCCGAAATCAAACGACCGGAGAGCCGCGCAGTGCGCGGCTCTCCGAGAACAAATGAAAGGCAGGGCGGCAGAAATGAGTTACGGCAGCGGCAGATTCACGGGTTCGGGCTCGTCATACGGCATACGTTCGCAGAGAAAGCGCAGACGCCGCACTGCCCTTCTCGCGGTGCTCGCGATCCTGATCCTGATCCTTTTCGTCGCTCTTATCCTTATCATAAAGGACATGATCGAGAGACGAGGAAAGGATCCGGGGACCGAGTCGGGCGGATCTGACACCGTCGCCGATGTCGAAGTGCATACCAGGCAGATGGCGTATGACGGAAAGACCTCGACCTACTACAGATCAGAGCAGAACCAGCTCCCCGGATCATATTTTCTCATAGAGCTTGAATCCGAGATAGAGATCGGAAAGATATCGGTCATCTCGGATCATCACGACTGCTATATCCGCTCCGCGGACATACGAATCTCCTCCGACAAGAATACCTTTACAACTCTCGGGAGCTTTGACGGCGCACCCGACGACCCCGGCGAGCACAGCGCTCTGGGGAACGGGGCAAGGGCATCCTACGTCATGGTATACATCTCGACGGGAGCCGATTCCCCCTGGGTGATAAACGAGATCACGATACTCGATTCCGCCTTCGGCACGGTAAAGCCGAGGGACGGTATTCCCTACACTCCCTCAAAGCCCTCATCCGACACCGGGGCACATACTCTGCCGGTAACGACCTCCGCCCCGCAGATCGGCGAGACGACGGTACTCAAATCGGCCGAGGACGTCTTTACCGGCGACCTCATCCTCGTCGGAGCCTCCTACATCTATCACTTCCCGTCGTCCGAGGCCAACATCCTCGACATCTACGACAACCGTACGCCCTTCACCGTCGACGGCAAAACGGTATATTCGTATATGGTCGGAGGAACGGGGGTATCTCTCCTTGACGCGACCGCGCTGAAGCATCTCAACGCGATGATGGACGATTTCTACAGGGAAAGCGGCATCAACTGCCTGCAGGTCGGCGTCAACGCCGGATACCGGAGCGAGGCCACTCAGGCAGATCTCGCCTCGAGATACAGCACCGCCGCGGCGCCCGGACGCTCGGAGCACAACACCGGTATCGCGGTCAACCTCAACATCTACGAAAACGGACACGTATATCAGCTCGACGACGCGTCGAATCCCAAGACGGCGATCGCCTACGCCTGGCTGACCGCCAACGCGCACAAGTACGGATTTATAGACAGATATCCTCCTTCAAAGGACTCGATAACCAAGCTGTCGATAGACAGATTCCACTACAGGTATGTCGGTTATCCGCACGCCTGGTATATGAAGACGAACAACCTCTGTCTTGAGGAATATCTTGCCTTCCTGGAGGCCTCCTGCGACTACAGCGGGAACCACCTGACCTTCACCGGCGACAACGGAAAGTCCTACGAGGTCTACTTTGTCAGAGCCTCCTCGGGCGCGACGACTTCGATCCCAGTCCCCTCCTCCCCCGCGGTCTATACCGTCTCGGGGAACAACTACAGCGGGTTCATCGTGACGATCGAGAAATAACCGGCAATGAAACTGTACAGACTCGCCGCTCTGCTCGCGGCTGCGGCTCTGCTTCTTTGCGGATGCGGGTATATAATACTCGAAAACTATGAAACGAGAGGCACCGCCTCCGCCGCGACCGACCCGGTCTTCCCCGAGCTCACCCTCGCTCCGAAGCCGGTGATCCCCGCCGTTTTCGAGGGCCGGAGAGAACCCCGGACCGATGAGGCGAAGGCCAGACTCGAGGCGCTCTATTCGGTCGATCTTTCCTCCGCGGACGTCCTCGTCGCCGTCAGCACCGACGCCGACGACTCGCTCTTCGGAGACGAGGAGGATCCTTTCACAGAGTATTACGCCATGCGCAACGAGCTGGTGACCGGAAAATACGGATTTTCGATCACCGTCATCCGTGAATCCTCAGAAACCATGAGAGCGGGGCTTGCCGCGTCGATCGGTTCGGGCGGCGACAGCTACTACTCAGACGTGATCGAGGCGCCGGCGGCGCTGTCGGGCAGCTTCGCGGTATCCGGGCTTCTCATGAATCTGAGAAAGCTTCCCTTCTATGAGATCCCCTCCTCCGGATTCGAATCCTGCGGAGTATACGGCACTTCATGTTATTTTG
>ONVJ01000125.1 GCA_900321265.1 uncultured Eubacteriales bacterium | reverse complement strand
GCGGTCGGCTTCGGCAACGGCGAGAGCTACTGGAGAGACTTCGTGTCGAATCTCCGCCTCTGCGGATACGACGGAGTGCTGTCGATCGAGCATGAGGACAGCGTCATGACGGTCGATGAGGGACTCCGCAAGGCGATATCCGTCCTCGCGCCGATCGTCATGACCGAGGACAAGCCCCGGACGATGTCCTGGGCCTAAATCAGGCGAATACCGGTCTGAATTCAAAGACAGCCCCCGCCGCCCGCGAGGCGCGGGGGCTTTGAACGGAAAGGACATCATTATGATATATGAAACCCTAAACCTCTGGGCGGAGCATCCCGAAGCGACGCTTACCTCCTACTGCCCTGATATGACGAAGGAGCTGAGACTGACTCCCCGCCGGACCGTCATCGTCTGCCCCGGAGGCGGATACCACTTCCTTTCGGACAGAGAGGCCGAGCCGATCGCCTTCCAGTTCATGGCCGCCGGCTTCAACACATTTATACTCAGATACAGCGTCGGACCGCAGATCACGCCCTGGGCGCCTCAGATCGAGGCTGCCCTGGCGATAAAATATGTCAGGGAAAACGCAGAAAAGTACAACACCGACCCCGAAAAGATCTTCATCTGCGGATTTTCCGCGGGCGGACATCTTGCCGCCTCGGCCGGAACGCTCTGGAACAGGGCGCCGGTCCTCGAGGCGATCGGCGCCGCCGACGCGGCCGCGGGAAGGATCGCCCGTCCCGACGGGACGATACTCAGCTATCCCGTGATCACGCTGGTAAAGGGGAAGCACAAGGGCTCCTTTGTAAATCTGACCGGGCAGACCGATCCAACGCCCGACAGCATAGGCGAGTTCGCGCTCGACAGATCTGTCGACGATGAGACCGCCCCGGCCTTCCTCTGGCACACCTTCAGCGACGGGACGGTGCCTGTCGAATGCTCGCTCCTCTATTCGTCGGCGCTGGCGGCTCACGGCATCCCCTTTGAGCTGCATGTCTATCCCGCGGGAGTTCACGGCCTCTCGCTCGCCAACGAGTTCGTCTATTCCGGCCGCCCGCAGTCGGAGGTGCCCTACGTCCAGAACTGGATAAGGCACGCTACCGCCTGGGTAGAGGCGTTCGGAAAATGATGGGCAGACGGCTTTCCTCGATTCTTCTCGCCGTGATGTTTTTGCTTGCTTCCTGCGGCGTGGATCAGGGCGGTGCCGGTACCGGCGACACGACTGAGATTTCGCCTGACACCGCGCCGGCAGCGATCGATCTTGACGGATACACCGTGATCAGGCCCGACGCAGTCGGTTTCGCGACCGACGCCGCGATCTCCCTCAGGAATTCGCTCGCCGGGGCCGGCACCGACGTCGGGATCGCATCCGACTGGATCAGGGATCCGTCGACGCTGCCCGAAAGGGCGAAAGAGATACTTGTCGGCGGCACCAACCGGAATGAGAGCGCCGAGGTCACAAGAGGAATTACCGAAGGAAAATACGTTATAAAGGTCTTTGACAGCGGCAGGATAGCAATCGCCGGCGGGTCTGCCGACGATCTTGAGGCCGCCGTCGCAAAATTCCTTTCGCTCTGCGCAGAGGGAGCCCTGACCGAAGGATACGAGCTGTCGGTTACCGGCAAGGAGCACCGCCTGACCCGCGTACTGCTGAATTCGGCCGATCTGTGCGACTATTCAGTTTATCTGCCGTCGGGCGACAGGGATCTTCTTGCTGCCGCTTTCGTCTTCTCGCGCGTTATCGCAGACGCGACCGGCCTTTCGGTCCCGACGGTGAGAAAAGAGCCGGATTCGGGGAAGTATATAAAGCTTGAAAAGACCGGAAGCCTGATTGCGACCGCCGCAGGGGAGAAGGGAATAACTCTCTCGGCTCCGGGCGGATATATCGTCTCGGCGGCAAGGGAGCTTGCCCGCAGGATAGTGCCCGAGGAGAGCTCGGGAGAGCTATCTGTCGTGATCGCCTCGTCGACCGAAGCGCTGCCAGAGAAGGAGTCTGTCCCCGAGGCTGCGCTGAAGGATATGTTCGGGGAGATCCCCGTCGTCCTGACCGATCAGCAGAACGCCGAGGCGGCGGTCTACGACATCGCGCCTGTGCTTTCGGGAGGCTCTCCGGCGCTGACATATACCTTCAAACCGACGTCGTCGCTCGGATACAATACCGGCAACACCTATAAGAACAGCATCGACGAGTTCAAGGTCAGGTACAGCAGTCTGCTTGAGACGTTCGTCGGAGGTTTTACTTCGTCCGCCGGGTATATCGGGCTTGCCGAGCTCCCGTCGGGGAAATGCCTCTGGGAGGTCCAGCTCTCGGGATACGGACCTCATTCGATCGAATATCTCCCATGGGGAGACGTCGTCGTGGCGCTGTCGGGCAACGGAGACGAGACGAAATCCTGCATCAGGCTCTATCCGGTGTCAAACGGAAAAAAGAACTCGTCGCAGTTCCGCGAAGTCGATCTCGACGGCGCCCACGCCGTCGTCTGGGACGACGTAAGAGGCGTGCTCTGGGCGCTCGGCTCGAAGGTTATAAAGGCCTTTGAGATCGAGCGGACGGGCAGCCTGCCGGTGCTTGCCGAGATCGGCGGGTACTCGACGGCGATCTCGATCGGCGGACACGATCTTACCGCCCTCGACTACTCTGAGGATTCGATGCTCCTGTGCGGCAAAGGGTGCCTGCTGTTTTCAAAGTCGACTGGCTCGCTCACCGCCGCTTCGGGAGGCGCGCTTTCCACCGCGTCATCCAAGTGCATCTGCAGCATGCCGCTCTCAGACGGGGGGATGCTGCTTCTCGAGACTGTCGCGACGGGCGTATACAAATCCCACGACACAGATTACTTCAAGGTCTACGTGATCCCGTCTGACTCATCCTCCGCGCCCTTCAAAGCAGCCTCCGGAGCCCGCACCTTAACTCTCAAATTCGACGGCCGCGCCTTCTACAAGGCCAGGGCGGTCAGACCGCTATACTCTTAGAGTATCTGAATACGGTTATTATCCATGAATATACAGGGACTTAACAAAGTGACGCTGCTCGACTTTCCGGGGAAGGTCGCCTGCACCGTCTTTACCGGTGGCTGCGACTTCCGCTGCCCCTTCTGCCACAATTCGCAGCTCGTGCTGCGTCCCGCCGCCTCCCCGACCGACACCGAAGCTTTCTTTTCCTTCCTTAAAAAAAGGAAGGGGATACTCGACGGCGTCGCCGTGACCGGCGGTGAGCCGCTGCTCCAGCCCGACATCGCCGGGTTTCTCGCTCGCGTGAAGGAGATGGGGTTCGCGGTCAAGATCGACACCAACGGAAATCACCCCGAGGCTCTCGCGAAGCTTCTCGAGGCCGGACTCTGCGACTTTGTCGCCATGGACGTCAAGAATTCCCCCGGGAGATACCCCGAGACGGTCGGGATACCCGGCTTCGAAATCTCGAGAGTCCTCCGGTCGATCGCCCTGCTGCGCTCGTCGGACGTCGACCACGAGTTCAGGACCACCGCCGTCAGGGAATTCCACGACATCGACTCCTTCCGCGGTATCGCTTCGATGATAGAGGGAGCGCCGCGCTATTTCGTTCAGAACTTCGTCGATTCGGGCGCCGTCCTGTCATCCGGACTTCACGGATTCGACCCGGGAGAGCTCGAGGCCTTTGCCGCCGAGGTCGCTCCGCACGTCGGTTCGGCGTCGGTAAGAGGAGTCTAGAAGCCCGCAGGACGCATTTTCCACAGCAGCCCGCCTGCCGGGAGGGGGAGGCCTTTCCGGCGGGATCCTGCAGCCGCGGCGGCTCAGATCAGTCGCAAAAGAAAAACACTATATCTTGTGAGTTCTTTTGGATTTATTTACAAGATATAGTGTTTTTTCTATTGACAAGCGGTGGGGAATGGTGTATAATAGTGTCTGCGTGCGCCAAAACGCGCGAAGCCGGTATTTGTTAAAAAAATTTAAACAGACAAGGAATAAATCATGTATCAGGTAATCAAGAGAAACGGGGATACCGCCGAGTTCAACCTCTCGAAGATCTCCACCGCCATCACCAAGGCGTTCGAAGCGATCGACAAGCAGTACACCCCAGAGATCATAGATCTCATCGCCCTCCGCGTCACCGCGAACTTTGAGTCCAAGATCACCGACGGCAAGATCGCCGTCGAGGACATTCAGGACAGCGTCGAGCAGGTCCTCGCCCAGGCAGGCTACGAGGACGTCGCGAAATGCTACATCCTCTACCGCCGCCAGCGGGAGAAGATCCGCAACATGAAGTCGACGCTCCTTGACTACAAATCGCTCGTCGACTCCTATGTCAAGGCCACCGACTGGCGGGTCAAGGAAAATTCCACCGTCACCTATTCGGTCGGCGGACTCATCCTTTCGAACTCGGGCGCCATCACCGCCAACTACTGGCTCTCGGAGATCTATGACGACGAGATCGCTCAGGCGCACAAGAACGCCGACCTCCATCTGCACGATCTGTCGATGCTCACCGGCTACTGCGCAGGATGGTCGCTCCGCCAGCTCATCGAGGAGGGACTCGGAGGCATTCCCGGCAAGATCACGTCGGCCCCCGCGAAGCACCTTGCCACACTCTGCAACCAGATGGTGAACTTCCTCGGAATCATGCAGAACGAGTGGGCGGGCGCTCAGGCCTTCTCATCTTTTGACACCTATCTCGCTCCATTCGTCAGATACGACGATCTCTCGTACGACGCGACCAAGAAGTGCATTGAGTCCTTCGTATACGGCGTCAACACGCCTTCAAGGTGGGGCACCCAGGCGCCCTTCTCCAACATCACCCT
>ONVJ01000040.1 GCA_900321265.1 uncultured Eubacteriales bacterium | reverse complement strand
TCGGACAATGAGGTCTCAAGGTGAAAAAACACAAACAAATGCTGTCGAAACGCGCCCTGCCGCTGCTTCTCTCGCTGGTCATTCTGGCCGCCGCATTCGCGGCGTCGGCGTCTCCTTCGGCGGCGGAAAGCGCACAGATAACCGTCGCTACATTTTCGTCGCCCGCGCTCGGGACCGATGTCGGCAAGGCTCTGGATCTTACCGCGTGTCAGGTCCAGTTCTCCGAAAAGGAGGGGGCAGTCGACGGATCGAAGATAACCTGGAAGCTTGACGGGAGCGCGATCGCGAGCTATACCCCGTCTGCAGCCGGGGTCGTGAAGCTCGAGGCGGAATACGGCTCGCAGAAGCGAACGGTATACGCCGTGGCAAAGGATCCGTCGGATACCGCCTACACCCTCCATGAAGACGGCTTTTCCGCCTTCGAGGCCTCGGCCTACCGGACGGTACAGAAGACGACGGGAGCGACGGTCACCCACGACGCCGTTAAGGGAGCGCTCATCCTCAACGCCTCCAACAGCGGAGACGCCTACATACGCCTTCTTCTTCCCTCCTGGCTCGACGTCTTCGGCGACGCCATCGTCGACGCCGATCTCTTCCTTTCTGATCCGAACGGCGCGAGCTCCCGCTGGGGATCGGTCATGTACCGGGTGCAGAATGCCAACTATCCCTATATGCAGACGGCTCTCAGGTACGACTCCTCCCTCTCTAACGGCGCCGAGATCGCCCACCGGACCGAGGCCAACGCCTGGGACGTCGTAGTCAAAGGCCCGGCGACGGCGTCGAACAGCTCCTACAACAGGATCTCGGTGTCCTTCGCGGGGACAGAGTCGAACTACTCGATCGACGGAAAGACCGTCCTTACTTACAGCAACACCCTCTACCGCGCCGGCGGCATCGGCCTGCAGGTCAGAGGCCTGACGATGACGGTCGATCGAATCGCGGTCTATCTCAATCCGGCGTCTGAGGTCATCGACGACAGCATCCCGGGCGGTTACGCTGAGCTCTCGCTGCCCGAGACGAACATATCGCTCGGTCCGGTGCTCTCGACGAGGCCGGCTTCGGTCGAGGATATATCCGCCCCATATGCCAATCCGGCGACATCCGTCATCCTGCCGCTGACGTATGAAGGCGGCAGACTGTCGGTGAAGCTGAAGAAGAACGAGACCGAGACGGCGCTTACGGTCGGCGAGGTCTTTGAGGTCCTGGGCGGAAAAAAGATCCCGGTTTTCGAGACCGATAGTTCCTCCGCGGCCGCGGCGCTCGCGGCGGAGCTGAAATCCTCCGACAAGCGTGACGCCTTCATTATGTCATCCGACAGGTCGGTCATAAGGACGGCGGTCGACGGATGGAAATACATCTACGGGATCTACCGCGCGACAGCCGGCACCAAGGAGTCGGTGAGACAGGAGACGACCTCCTGCGGCGCCAGGATCGTCATCCTTCCCGAAGAGCTGCTCACGCGGGAGAACGTCGATTTTCTCCAGGACAGATATATCGAGGTCTGGGCCGAGACTGGCGCATCAGACCCGGAGACTGTTTCGGTCGCGAACCGCGGAGTATGCGGCATCATTACTCCAGATCCCGCCGCGGCGGCATCGGCGATGTCGAAATACTATGACAAATACACCCTGACAAGATATCCCAACATAATCGGCCACAGGGGGATCCCCTCTCAGGCTCAGGAGAACTCGCTGGCGGGCTCGGTGCTCGCGACGTCACTCGGCGCCTGCATGGTCGAGAACGACATCTACCTCGTGCGCGACGGCGTCCTCATGGTCATGCACGACTCGACGATCGACCGCACCACGAACGGGACCGGAAGCATCACGGCGATGACTTCGAAGCAGCTTGCCCAGTACACCATACAGACGGTCGCGGGCATCGACCCCGAGCCGATCCCGGCGCTCGAGGACTATCTTAAAGAGTTCAAGGGCAGTGGGAAGACGATCGTCATCGAGATCAAGGAAAACAACTCGAACATGGTGAAGACTCTCGCCGAGCTGATAAAGAAGTACGACATGAAGGAAGAGGTCGTCGTCATCTCCTTCCACGACACCCCTCTGGCGGCGCTTCGGAACGAGCTCGCGGATATCCCCGAGGCATGGCTGAACAGCTCGATCAAACCCTCGGAGGAGAACGTATACGGGATCCTTCCCTCGATCATGGACAAGGTCCAGCCGCTCTCGGCGGTCTACAGCCCGAGCTACGCTTCGGGAGCCCTCGGAACGAAACTTACCGGAGCTCTCTTCGCGCGCGGCGTCACGACCTGGATCTGGACGGTAAACAAGGCCGCCGACTTCGACAGCTACTTCGTCGCGGGTACGCGCGGGATAACGACCAACTATTCCGACTGGTGCTCCTCTCTCGTAAAGAAGCTTGAGGCCGAGTACGACAAAGAGACCGGGATCTGCCGGATCTTTGCCGAGACCTACAAGGGAGACCGCACCGACGTCACCGGAAAGGTGAAGATGGTCACAGTCGGAAAGACCGGAGGAGATATCTCCTTTACTTCAAAAGACGGCAGCTTCGGGGGGGATTTCGCGTCGGCGGACGTCTTCTTCAAACTCAAGTGCACGACGGGTCACGGAAAGACCTACTGGAAGGTCACCGAGCTGCTGACCCTGACTCCCGCGGGTCAGACCCCGTCAGATTCCTCCGAAGCCATCTCTTCGGAAACAGGCGCCCCCGAGTCCGGGACAGCCGGGCCGGGGACCGGGAGCGAGACCGCGACCGGTACCGAAACCGGTGAGACGCCCTCCGGCGGCTGCCGGTCGCTTGCCGGCGGCGCGGCGATCGTCATTGCCGCCGTCTGCTGCTCCTACGCACTGATACGCCGCAAAGACTGACGGAGGAACAGTATAAAAAAACAGAAGTTCGGGGCTGTCCCGGATCGCGCGAGCGCGTTTCCGGACAGCCCCGAATCATTATTTTTTACCTTCTTTTACCGCCTCTTCCGCTCTCGGGCTTATCTGCGGGCGGTTCATATCTTGTATAGAGGTCAAGCCTGTTCTCCGCGGCGGCGCGCCCGGCGAAGAAGAAAAGCAGGGTGGAGACGACCGCGGCGCAGAATATCGCGAGCAGCGGCGAAAAGCCCTTCGTGAAGACCGACCAGTCGTTGTATACCACCGTCGTCTCAAGCTGCTCTCTGACCGGATAGTATTTCGCGAAGCGGTTAGCGACGTAATTGGGCAGGCAGAGCGGAAGGCAGGAGAGCCAGGGAAGGAGGAACTGCAGAAACCTCGACGGAAAGAGCAGCCTGAACCAGACCTTGATCCGGTTCGCCTCGCGACTGTCCGAAGGGTGCGAAAGCGCGGCGACCGCAAACCCGATCAGCCAGAAGGAAAATATCGCCGTCAGGATGAGTATGATCCAGATGACGGGAGCCGAAGGCTGCAGCCATCCGGCAAGGCCTTTGTCGACCTTTTCCGCCGTCGCGTCGGCGAGCGTCGTCTTCGAGCCCGAGGTCGCGGAAGCGGCGAGCTGATATACCGACTGCGCCGTCCTCACTGTCTTTCCGTCGGTGAAGCGCCAGACTTCCATGCCGCAGAAGACAAAGGAAAGGATCGAGCAGATCGCGGGAGAGGCGTATCCGAGCAGGGCGACAGCCTTCAGCGCGGCCGGGGTGTCAGTGCGTCTCATTTCCGGCGGCCGATCCCTCCAGGAAATACGCCGCCTCCTGATCGGCGACCGAAAGCGCGAAGGCGAGAGGGAACATCTCGAGAGCCTTACCGACGGTGTTGTTGTCCTCGGTTCCCGAGAAGCCCATGTGATACCTGATCGCGAAGGCCTCGTCTCTCGTCAGCTTCATAAATCCGGATACGATGTATACAGATTTTTCGCCGTGTCCGTAGGGGAGACGGTCGTCGATCCCGAAATACGGCGCCTGGACCCAGACGCCGTCTTTCTTTACGTTGCGGGTCTCATAGGTATAGAAATTCACCTTGCAGATATCGTGAAGCAGCGCCGCGACCGCGATGCTCTCGTCGGAATAGCTGATCCCGTAGACCTCCTTCATCCTCTTCCTTCCGAGGATGTCGACAAGGCATTCATAGACGTTCAGACTGTGCCGGCAGAGCCCTCCGTTCTCGGCTCCGTGGTATCTCGTGGAAGCGGGAGCGTAGAAGAAATCGCTCTGGTCTGAGCAGAGCCAGTTCAGAAGATTCTCCGAGCCCTCTCTCGTGATCCTGCTTCTGAACACCGATATGAATTTCTGTTTCTGCTCCTGTAGTTCGCGGTCGGTCATTGTTTTTTCTCTCTCACTTTCAGTCATCTGTGATCCGGACAGACGGTCCGGCAGGGGTAACTCCCGGAGACCGGTGCCCCTGCAGCGGGAAGACGGAAAAAACCTCGTCCCGCCAGGAGTGTCTTTTAATATTTTATCATATTTCCCACTGCTCTGCAAGAAAAATATGCGTCAAATCATCAGACTTGACCCAGAGGACAGGCAAAAAACGTTTTTTCTCTGCCGCCTCCGGAAAACACCGCCAGTTCACCCGCGCTTCACACAAAATACTCTTGATTTTTTCCGGCTTATGAGTTATAATTAATTATTATTACTAATAAAAGCAAAAGTCTGCCCTTGACGCGGTCGCGTCAGGGCGGCCCGTATCAGAAATCTGAAATCCGAATATAAATGAAAGGTCAAACCATGAACAACGAAAACATTGAAAAGGCGGCCGCCGCCGCCCCGCTCGACAGCTACCGCGACAAGGTGGCCCGCGTAATCTCAGAGATCGAAAAGGTCATCGTCGGCAAGAAGCCCGAGATCGTCCTGCTTCTCACCGCGATGTTCGCGGGATCCCACGTCCTGATCGAGGACGTCCCCGGGACCGGAAAGACAACCCTCGCCGCTACGATGGCAAAGGTCACCGGCCTGGAGTTCAGGCGCGCACAGTTCACCCCCGACGTCATGGCTTCCGACATCACAGGATACAATATCTACAACAGGCAGAAAGAAGAGTTCGAGTTCCGCAAAGGACTCGTAATGTGCAACCTCATGCTCGCCGACGAGATCAACCGCGCCTCGCCCAAGACACAGTCGGCTCTTCTTGAGGCGATGGAGGAAAACAAGGTGACCGTCGACGGCGTCACCTATCCGGTCCCCGATCCCTTCATGGTCATCGCCACCCAGAACCCGACGGGCTACGTCGGAACATACCCGCTGCCCGAGGCCCAGCTCGACCGCTTCGCGCTGAAGATCAGAATGGGCTATCCCTCACCCGAAGAGGAGCTCAACATCATCATGTCCCGCCGCGGGGCCAACCCGATCGACAGCGTCGAAAACGTCATATCTGCCGACGATCTCAGAGCGATCCGTGACGGCGTCGCCGACCTCAGGATCGATCCCGAGCTCTACAGATATATCGTCAACCTTATCGGAGCGACGAGGAAGCATTCGCAGCTGGCGCTCGGCGCCTCTCCGAGAGCCTCGGTCGCCCTCATGCACCTTTCCCAGGCATACGCCTTCATCAGGGGAAGGAACTACGTGCTGCCCGAGGATATCGCCGCGGTCTTCCGTCCGGCGATCGGACACCGTCTCATGCTCCGTCAGGACGCAAAGCTCAAGGGCATCACTTCCGACGAGATACTCGGCGAGATCCTTCGCGCGACCGAAGTCCCCTACAAGGGAAAAAGAGCCTGACGCGAGAAGGCGGTATTGACAATGCCCAGAAAGACCGCCTCCCGGACCCGAAACGGAACCGGAAAGAAAGAAAAAGAACGGGCGGAAAAAAGATCGAAGAAACAGAGGAGCTCCCTCCCCGCGGCGCAGCGGTGGAGATCGGTGTCGGCGGCTCCCGGACTGATAATCTGGGGCGTCGTATGGCTCGCAGGCCTTCTCTTTACCCAGTTTTTGCGCTCTCCCGCGTCGAACATCTTCTTCGGCTTCATCTCATTTCTGCCCGTCGCCTCGCTGCTCTATTCGCTGATCGCCAGACGCGCGCTCAAGCTGTATATGATCTCAGAGGCTGAGTTCACCGAAAAAAACGCAGATACCGAATACCATTTCAGGCTGATAAACGAATCGATCCTTCCCTTCCCCTTCATCGACGCCTATTTCAGACTCCCGCTCGTCAACAGCGTCAGGACTGCCGAGCGCTGCGTGAAGATCTCGATGGCGCCGCTGTCTGATTACGAAATGAAGAATCCGGTCAAGTTCCGCTTTCGCGGGACCTACGAGATCGGAGTAAGCTGCCTCTACGTCTACGACTTCTTCAGAATGATCCGGGTAAGAGTCGACATCGACAGCTTCACCACCGTCTACGTGCTCCCGAGGAAGCTCGTCCTCGAGGACGACACCGCCCAGACGGTGTCCGACTCGGCGAAGCAGACCAAAAAATCCCCCAACAGCTATGAGAAGATCGAGGTCTCTGACATAAGGGACTACCGTCTCGGAGACCCTCTCAAGAGCATCCACTGGAAGCTCTCATCCAAGACCGAGGATCTGATAGTCAAGGACTACAACTCGGGCACCACCGACATTACCTATATCCTTGCCGACCTTTCGGTCAGATTCCCGACAGAACCTCCCGAAAAGCCCTTCGTCCCGGTCGGGAGCGATACCGCCTCTCAGCCCGCTCCCGATGTCGCCGAGCTGGTATCCGACGAGGCATACGAGGACATGAACGAATACTGCGCCGACGGCGTGGTCGAGCTCACGGTAGCTTCGGTGCTTAAGGAGCTCCGCAGCGGAAGGACGGTCAACCTTATGTGGTTCGACGAGCGCTCCGAGATCGGAGCCTACTTCTTCGAGCTCCGCTCATCCGCCGATTTCGACACGATATTCAGACTCTTCGCGACCGCCCCTGTGGCTCCGGCCGAAAAGACGGTCGCCGGGCTCTCAAAAATGATCGGCGACAGCGAAGACGCGAAATTCGTCTTCGTGCTGCCCACTCTTGACACCCCCACGGTGACCAGCCTCTGCACCATGCCCTGCGCTTCCGACAGCGGCTCATACGGCGAGAACGAGGTCGTAGTATATGACGCGCAGGAGCGGTTCGCACATCCGAAGGAGCGCGGAGAATACATCGAGGGCTGCCGCGCCCAGCTCGCCGAGCACGGGCTCATGCTCATCAAGGGCTCGCTTGACGGCCTGACGGCGGTCAGCGAGGATGATCCGCGCAAAAAATCCCGACCGAAAGGAGAATGACCGGCATGAACCAAAACACCGAACACGAATCCGGGAGCGAAGCCGAAGTCCTTTCTCCCGAAGAGATCAGGGAAGGAGAGCCCCTCCCCGGCGAAGCCGGGACCGAGCCCTCAAAGAATGACCGGAAAGCAGCCGCGAAAAAGGCAAAGAAAGAGGCACGGGCCAGAAAAAAGCTCAACGCCAAACTCAAAAAAGAGTATTTAAAAAAGAAAAAAACCGTCCCACAGAGCGCCAAACCGCTGATCTGTCCTCCCGACAAGGCGGGAAAGAGCCTGAAGGTAATCATCATCGGTCTCGCGTGCAGGGCGTTTCTCATCGCTCTCGCAGTGTTCGCGGTCACCTTCTTCGTCTCGGACGCCTTCGGCATCGCGGAGGAGGAGGCGGGCGCCTTCAAGCCGAGGTTTATCTTCGGATGGTCGATCCTCTTCACCGCGATATTCTCGCTTTCTGCGACTCTCACCCCGCGGAAGGTCTTCATACCTGCCGGCGCGGCTGCGGCGGCGGGGCTGGTCCTTCTGAGGATATGGCCTGATCCCGTCTACAATGTCGTAAACGGATTCAAGGCGGCGGTGAACGCCGCGCTGGATCATCTCTCGAACGTCGGATACTTCTCGATGTATGAGAAGAAATTTCCCGTCGACTGGCCTGCGGCGGAAAGGACCGCGCTGATAAGAACGGCGGTCTTCCTTCTGATCGTTTTTCTCTCACTGCTCTATACCGTCTGCATCATCCGCAGGATCAGGATCGCCCAGCTCCTTGCGGCGGGGACGGTATCAGCCGGAATACTCTGGCTGGTATTCACCTACAACATCTCCCGCTCCAACTGGGGAGTCGTCCTCATCATCGCCTCCTTCGCTTCCCTGATCGTCATGTTCGTCTACGACACAGTCTATATCAGACAGACCGACTCTGACAGGAACGACACCGAGGCGTCGCGATCCGCCTTTTCAACCGAGGAAGGCCCCGAAAAGCCGCGGTCGATTGTCGCGAAGGAACTGGCGGAATCCGCAAAAGCCGAGGCCAGGGCAGAAAAACGCGCCGAAAAAAAGGCTGAGGCCGAACGCAGAAGGCAGGAGAGGAAGAAAAAAGCCTCAAAGATCAAAACGGTCGACGAAGAGCTCACCGACTATTTCACCGGAAAGCCTAAAAAGTCCGCCGCGGAAAAGCCGAAGCGCGAGCCGAAGGTCAAAACCCCCGCAAAGAAGCTTACGCCCGCCGAAAAGGCGGAGGCAAAAGCCGAAAAGAAGCGCCGGCGCGAAGAAAAGAGAAAAGAACGGAAAGCCGTTTCAGAGTATGTCAGATTCGGCCGCCGCGTCACCGACGCGAGATGCGCCGCTGGCGGTTTTGCCGGAGCCGGGATGTTCGTCCTTGCGATGGTCATGCTCATCCTCCCCGCTCTTTTCACACACGACAGCTTCAAGACCATCAAGGCGATAGACAAGAAATTCGAATATGTCCGCGAATATGTCACCGCCATACTCATGGGCGACGACCCGGTGCTTGACATGCTCGCCTACGAGAACAACGGAAACAACTTCGCCGAGCGGTCGACCGAGCCCCGCGCCCTCTACTATACCGGCAAGGAGATCATGCACGTAGAATCCAATCTTAGATACAACGTTTATCTGAGGGGCTGGATAGGCACGACCTACAACGACGAGACTGGTAGCTGGCAGACTCCCGATCCCGACAGCGAAACGCTTGCCGAATACCGTTCGCTCTTCGGCAGCAGCGGCAGATATGTCGTCGATCCCTCCGAGACGATGATGTACAGCTTCTACACACTCTCGGATCCTACCGCGATCCCCACGCCGGCAGAGCGCGATTACACCAAGACGAGCGCAAGCCACACCTCCGACGGCTACGTCGTCGCTCAGGTGAACATGAAGCGGACCGACCTCAACTCGAAGCTCCTCTACATGCCCTCCTTCTATATCCGCGACTTCAACATCATGACGCTGACGAAGGCGGGAAAATACACCTACTTCATGCGTGAGTACGGAGGTACCGAGGCCGGGAAGATCACATACGCCAACTTCTTCGACGGCATCTACACCAGTTACCGCGCATCAAAACGGAACGACGGATACGCGGCGGTCGCCATGATACCGACCATGAAGATATCCGGCTTCTACCGTTCGATGGCAGCCGATATCGTCGAGTGGAACAATCTCAGGTTCCCGGTATCCGAGAACAATCTCACGGTATCGACTCTCGACTCGACGCCTATCCCCCTTTACACCGTCACGCTGAAGGACGGATATCAGTATACATGGTATCTTGAAAAGCGCTACGAGGAACCGATCTGGGAGGTGAGCGTCGATCCGGAGACCGGAGTTGCCGGAGACCCGGTAAAGGTCGGGACCGAAAAACACCGCTCGGCTTATACGGTCGGTGAAGAAGGCGGTTTCGAATGGACCGGAGAAAACGACGGCAACACCTATATCGTGCTTCTCCGCGACTTCGGAAAAGCGGTCTACACCGTAAGACCGGACGGCACCGTCAGAAAGTCGGTGGAGGACATCCCCGAATCGATGAAATATGACGAGGAGGGAAACGAGAACATCTATTCCGCGCCCGACCTGCCGCTCGTCATCCGCTATTACTCTCTCATGACCGACAGCGAGCGCGCATCGGTCGAGAACTACCTGAGGATAGTCGACTATTACACCCCATTCGTATATCAGACATACACTCAGGCCTCCTCAAGCTCGATCATAAAGGATCTCACTCAGAAGATCATCTCTGAAGCCACCGAGACCGCATATGAGGAATACGAGGAGACCGATCCCGAGACCGGAGAGGTGTATACGCTTACCCGGCCGATTCAGGTCCCCGCCGATTTCTCAATGGCAGCCCAGCACAACGGATACACACGCGGGAACGACAAATACGGCGCCTGGACGCTTCTCTTCGACACCCCGGTGACCGACGAGGAGGTCTACCGCCAGCGCCACAAGCTTGTCATGGAGATCATCAACTACCTCTGCGACGAGGACAATTTCACATACGCGCTAGTTCCGAAGCTGTCGGAGGACGAATCGCTGATCGGAGTCGAGAAATTCCTCGCCGACACCCACGAGGGTTCATGCGTCCAGTACGCCACCTCTCTCGTTCTGATGCTGAGGGAGGCGGGCATCCCCGCCAGATTCGTCGAGGGCTATATCGCCTCGGGATTCAACACCTCCTACTCGGATGACAAGGTGGCCTCCTACTCCGCGACGGTAAGAGACCGGAACGCTCACGCCTGGGTCGAAGTCTGGTACGACAATATCGGCTGGGTCCAGTACGAGGCGACTCCTGTTTTCTACGACTCGATGTACGAACAGGTATCGACCTCCCCGAGTCACAGTTCTTCTTCGGTCGGGGACGACGACGGCGAGGAAGAAGAGGATCCCTCTTCTCTTCTGACCGACGAGGAGCTGGAAGAGCTGATGAAGCAGATAACCGGCGAGAAGCGCAGAGCCCTGATACGCAAGATAATAACGGTCACCGTCATAACCGTCGCGGTCATCGGACTCATCATACTCGTCTTCTTCGTCCTTCTGAAGAGAGCGAAGAAGGCTCAGGCAGCCAGAGACGCGATGCTTGACCGGTTTGCCGCCGTCGGCAAGGACGGCGATGCGTCCGGGACCTCGGGTATCCCGACGGGAGACGAGGTCAGAAAAATGCATTCGCTCACATCGATGATGCTGGCTGAGTGCGGGCTCTCACCCGCGACCGGAGAATTCAGAGACGAATACGCCGCGCGCATAGCCGGAAGCCGCGCGGGGATCATCGCCAAGGCTCTCAAATCCGAAAACCTGAGCGAAGTCCAGGAGACCAGGATGGCGATGCACGAGCCGGAGGTCAGAATGATGCTTGACGGATACGCCGCCGAGGAATTCGGCTACGGGGCGGATCCCGAGTCGATGCCGCTTATGGCAAGATTCTTCCGCCGCATGTACGACTCGGATTACAGGCGCCACGTCAATCCATTCAGAAGAGTCTGGCTCTGGTTCTTCAAAACAGAGCTCTGATCCAACAGATACCGCAGGGGGTGTTCAAAAACTCGTGTGGCGAGTTTTTGAACACCCCCGCATTTTCCGCCCGGACGGTCTCAAAGGCAATGACTTTCCTGCCGGAATAACACAAAAAAACGCCATCTGTCACTGCCGGATTATCTTCATTTTTCACAATTCTTTCAGGTACAATATCGATTTTGCCCGAAAACAATGTTTTTTTTATGTTTTTTCTGAAATTTTAATGATTTTTATTATTGACAAAGAAAAAACGCTGTGATATAATTACAATCAGTTATTAAATAAATATAATTGTCATTGATCATCATTATCCGGAATCGGTACTGAGGTTGCGCTGTGACAGAAAAAAAAGAAAAGATTCCGGCAGAGAAACAGAGCCCCGGAGCCGAGATATCTCTTCTCCTTGAAGCGGCCTCGGGAAACGAGAAGGCCTTCAACAAACTCGCGGCAGCTTACGCGCCGATGCTAAAATACTCCGTCGGGACGGTATCCTACGGTCTGAGCGAACAGGACGAAGAAGAACTCTATCAGGAAGCGCTGCTTGCCTTTCACAGGGCCGTCGTCAAATTCGACCCTCTCTACGAGAAGGTCACGTTCGGTCTCTTTGCCAAGATCTGCGTCCACAACGCGCTAGTTTCGGAGGTCAAACGGATAAAGAAACCCGCTCCGGTCACCATAGTACCGATCGAATCTGTCCCCGATTCTGATCTTCCCTTCTCCCCGGACGATTCCGGAAAAGAAATCGAAGAGCTCAGGCAGCTGATCAGGGATTCGCTTTCGGATTACGAAAACCGGGTATTCTGGTCTTATTACGCGGGTATGAGCTCGTCGGAAATTGCCGAAAAAACCGGAAAAACCCCGAGATCGGTCGATAATGCGATATACAGAGTCAAAAGGAAACTGAAAATACTGCTGGCCGACTGGAGATGACCGCCGGTCCGCGAAATCAAATGTCTATATGCCCGGTCTAGCTTAATACTCAGAGCGTTGATTCTTCAAAGATGACGGTGAAAATCCGTCAAAGGGCAACAAATACCATTTTTTATACAGAGGTACCAAATGTACGAAGACGAAGTGAAGGTTGAGGAAGCCGAAACTCCGACCTATCAGGATGAGACCCTGGTTTGCGTAGAGTGCGGTAAGGAATTTATCTTTTCAGCCGGTGAGCAGGCGTTCTACGCCGAAAAAGGCTACACCAACAAGCCGAAGAGATGCAAAGCCTGCCGCGATGCAAAGAAGAATGCCGGCAATCCCGAGAGACAGTATTACTATGCTGTCTGCAGTGAATGCGGCGGAGAGGCTAAATTAACATTCCAGCCTTCCCAGGACAAACCGGTATATTGCAGCGCCTGCTTCGAGAAGAGAAGAAACGCCCGCTGACCTGATCCGTCCCTGAACCCGAAGAGGTCCGGCAGAACTGTCAAGTTCCGCCGGACCTCTTTCGTTTTTCCCGCCAGGGACAGCTGTCAGGGCTTATCGAAAAGATAGTTCACATTTCCTGACATAAGCGCGTTGATCCCGCGAAACACCACCTCGGGCCTTGATTCGAAGCATTCCTTCATCCTGACCGCCCTCGACAGGCTGTCCACTCTGAGCGTCAGGCTGAGGACGGTCTGCTTCTTTTCGGTTATCCTTACCGAAACGTCGCAGGCTCCGCTTACAGGATCGGCGCCGGTCACCTCGCACTCGGCGATGATCCCGCGCTTTGAGAAATCAAGATATCTGAGCGCCGCCGCCAGAGCCTTGTCCAGGATCGAGGGAAGGACATCAGACTTCAGTTCCCTGGCGACGATCCTGCCCCTGTCGGTAATCATATACAGGGCTTCTCCGCCCTCACCGGGGGGGACATCCTGCTTCTCGACGAGTCCGGCGTCGAGCATCTCGTTGAAGGATTCGGCAAAATCCAGATAGAGAACATAGTCGCTCTGCATCACGATGTCGCTTATCCGGCAGAGCTCGAGAGGATAGTTGATGTTTTCCAGGAGATAGAGCACGAAGATCTTGACTGCTCTCTTGTCTCCGATCGGTGAAGGCATTCCGGGCCTCCTTTTTTGCGTTTTTTCTTTCTCTTCATTAATATCTTACCACAAAATGAAGTCATAATCAATCTTTTTATTGACAAACTTAAATATATTTGCTATTATAATTAATTATATGTAACCTAAACCCGCCGGGGCTTCTCTCTCCCGGCGCTGGATACGACCGGAGGACAGAAAAATGATCAATATCGCGCTGCTGGGATTCGGAGTAATAGGTTCCGGGACCGCGGCCGTCATCGACCGTAACAGGGCGCTGATCGAAAAGAGACTGGGGGACAGCGTCCGGATCAAGTACATCCTTGATCTTCGCGATTTCCCGGGAAGTCCCTATGCCGACCGAGTGGTCCATGATTTCGATATCATTCTCGGGGACAGCGAAATATCTGTTGTCGCCGAGATGATGGGGGGCATAAGACCCGCCGCCGACTTTACCGAGGCCGCTCTGCGCGCCGAGAAATCGGTGGTCACCTCCAACAAGGCTGTCGTCGCCGCCTGCGGCGAAAGGCTTCTCGCCCTCGCCCGCGAGAAGAAGGTGAGGTATCTGTTCGAAGCGTCGG
>ONVJ01000263.1 GCA_900321265.1 uncultured Eubacteriales bacterium | reverse complement strand
TTCTCGCGGAGCACTACCGTTCTTCGGGCGATCTTCCCCCCGAGCTTCTTCTCGGAGAGGGCTTTTCGGAGGAGGACGCGGCTTTTCTGTCGGAATATCTCACGTCGCTGTCGGGGAAAAAGCTCCCGGTCTCGCTCCCGAAGAGGGGAGAAAAGAAAAAACTCTGCGGAATGGCGGAGGAGAACGCCGCTCTCGCCGCCGAACGGGAAGCCGGAAAGGCGGAAAAGAGCGAAGAGATCACGGTAAAGCTGGCGTCGCTGCTCGCGCTCGAGACCCTGCCCCGCAGGATCGAGGCATACGATATCTCGAACATGTCTGACGAACACATCACCGCCGGCATGACGGTCACGGTCGACGGGAGCTTCAAAAAAAGCGATTACAGATTCTTTTCCGTCAGAGGTCAGAGCGGCGCCGACGACTACGCGGCGATGCGCGAGGCTCTGACAAGAAGGCTGGCGAGGCTGAAGGCCGCGAAAGAGGGGACCGAGTCTGACACTTCCTTCTCCGAGACCCCCGACCTCATCCTCGTGGACGGGGGCAGACAGCACCTTGA
The DNA here is from genome assembly GCA_900321265.1 of uncultured Eubacteriales bacterium. Classification (GTDB taxonomy): domain Bacteria; phylum Bacillota; class Clostridia; order Oscillospirales; family CAG-272; genus CAG-390. The sequence goes on along the minus strand of ONVJ01000263.1, from coordinate 6,159 downwards.
GACGGCGCTCTCCGTTATGAAGGAAGCAGGGTTTGATATCCCCGTCGCCGGGATGGTCAAGGACGGGGATCACAGGACACGCGCCCTCGTCACAGAATCGGGCGAGTGCGATATCGCGGGAGACCGGGAGGTCTTCGTTTTCATCTACCGGATACAGGAGGAGATCCACCGGTTCACTCTCTCAAGGATGACGAACGCCAAGCGCAAAACGGTCAGACACTCGTCGCTCGAAAAGATAAAGGGGATCGGACCTTCAAAGGCAGCGACGCTGCTGGCGGCTTTCGGAGGTCTTTCCGCTCTGAAAAAAGCGACCGAAGAGGAGATCGCAGAGGTGAAGGGAATCTCGGAATCAGACGCAAAGGCGGTGTTCGCGGCGCTGGCGGGTCGCTGAAGACCGAAGAGAGAAAGACGGCGAAAGGTTTTTTTATGAGAATAATCACCGGAAAGGCAAGAGGAAAGAAGCTTGCCGCTCCCGAGGGACTGTCGACGAGACCCACCTCCGCAAGGGCAAAGGAGGCGGTCTTCTCGGTGCTTCAGTTTTCTATATCGGGAAAGAGGGTGCTCGATCTCTATGCAGGGTCGGGGCAGATGGCGCTCGAGGCGCTTTCAAGAGGCGCGGCCTCCGCGGTGGCGGTCGACAGTTCCCCGGAAGCCGTAAGGATCATCAAAAAGAACGCGGAGGGAAGCGGGCTGTCGGACAGGCTCTCGGTCGTACGGGCCGACGCTCCGGGTTGGATCATGTCTGCTTCGTCACGGAAAGAAACGTTTGACATAGTCTTCATCGATCCGCCCTATGCGGCGGGACTCATCCCCGACACCCTCGCCGCGCTGGTCAAAGCGGGCCTTCTCGCCGACGGCGCGACGGTCGTCTGCGAGTCCGCAGATCCGGGAGACGTCACGTCGGGCAGGGCGGAGCTTGAGGAGGAGTTCGAGACCCTCAGGATATCGAAATACGGTGTCGCTTATATCACATATCTCTCGCCGAGGGGAAGGAAAGACTGAGCTATCTCCGGGAGGAGGCTGGAAATGATGAAAGAAATCAAAAAAAGCGCCGTAAGGACGGCGCTGATACCCGGCAGCTTCGATCCGATGACCGCCGGTCACGTTGAGCTCGTGAGGCGTGCGCTATGTATTTTCGACAGGGTTATCGTCGCGGTCATGAACAACAGCGAGAAGGAATATATGTTTTCCGACGCGGAAAGAGTCGAGCTCGCCCGCCTCTCTCTCGGCGGGCTCGAAGGCGTCGAGGTGGTCTCCTCTGACGGACTTACCGCCGAGCTTTACGCCGCGGTCGGCGCCTCGGCGCTTGTCAAGGGAGTCAGGAACCGGACGGATTTTTCATACGAACTGATCCAGGCGGATTTCAACTCCGAAAGGCCCGAGCACTGCGAGACTCTGCTTCTGGCGGCGTCAGAGAAGTATCGCGGGATAAGCTCGACTGCGGTGAGAAGATCGCTGCAGAAGGGGAGAATCCCGGGGAAGCTGCTTGAACCCGCTGCCGCCGCGCGGATCGGGGAGCTGCTTGCCGGAAGGAGAGGGGACGGAAGAGAAGGATGAGGATCGACAGGACGGATTATTCTTTCCCGGCCCCGGTACAGCGCGAGCTCACCGCTGCGGTCGTCGCCGACACGCACGGAGAGGATCCTTTCCCCTGGCTCGGGATCCTTGACGGAGCCGGTCCGGATCTCATTCTTATCCCGGGGGACGTGACGAACCGTCACAGTCCCGAGCCCGAAAGTGTCGGGGGACTGTTTGAGCTTCTGACCGCGCGCGCGCCTGTCTTCATGTCGCTCGGGAACCACGAGCGGATGTCCGCCGGAAAGGTCAGAGAGGAGGCGGCAAGGACGGGCGTCCGTCTTCTTGAAAACGACTGGACCGAATTTGAAGGAATTAAGATAGGAGGACTGACTTCGGGCTACGCCGAAGAGCCGGGACCTCTGCGTCAGGGGCATTTCCGCACCACGCCGAAGCCGGACCTCGCCTTCGCTGAGAGGTTTGCCTCGCTCGGAGGGTTCCGGATACTGCTTTCCCACCATCCCGAATACTATCCTGCCTATCTGAAGGTGCTGAATATCGACCTGATCATCTCGGGACACGCCCACGGAGGGCAGTGGAGGCTTTTCGGGCTTCCGGTGTTCGCGCCTGGGCAGAAATTCTTTCCGCGCTATGCGCAGGGGATCACCGACGGGAGGCTTATCGTGTCCCGGGGCCTGGCAAACAACGCGCCGGTCCCCAGATTCGGAAACCCGAGGGAACTGATCTTCATAAGACTGTTCCCGGGATCCGGGGAGACCGGCGTGTAATTCGTTATTTTATCAGCATATAAATCAGCGACAGCGCGAGCATGTGCAGCGGATAAAAAGCGTAAAAGGCAAGCTGAACTGCTTTTCTGAGTACCGGTCTTTCTTTCGGGACCGACGGCCCCGCCGACCCGCGGTATGGAAGGATCAGCAGCAGCGCCGCCGCCGAAAAAAGCTGCGTCAGCTGCCAGCTTCCGGGCGGTTCCCTGACACTTCCGGTAAAAGAGGAGATGATCAGACCCGCCGAGTAGGTGAGCAGATTTCTCGACGCGAAGATGACGCATATTCCTGCCGTAAGCGCGATGCCGGCCGGAGTCGTCCGGTCGGGCAGGGAAAAGAGAAAGACGAGCAGCACTCCCCAGTATCCGTAATCGGTCGACATAAGCTGGGCAGCCGCCATGGCTGCAACCGCCGGAAGAAGGGCGGCGAGGCGCACCGCGACCCCGGCTGTGCCCCGCTTTCCCTCCGCGAACCGCGTGATCATTCTGAAAAAAACGACCGAGAGAAGGCCGAGAAGCAGCGTGAACAATACGTTCGTCTTTCCGGGCGCCGGCAGTTTCCCTGTCAGAAACAGGTCGTAGATCGGTTCGGAAAGGATCGCGAAAATCAACAGCCGGAGCATGTATTTTTTAATGTTCCGGCTTTTTTTCGCGCCTTCGGCGACCATAAAGGCGAAGAGGGGAAAAGCGGAGCGTCCGATGATCCTGAGCACCGGCGCCGCTTTGGGGATGAATGAGGCGAACCTGAAGCCGATATGGTCGGCGAGCATCGCCGCCGCCGCGGCGATCTTCAGAGTGAGCCTGTCGGGAAAGGAGGCCTTATTCGTCTTCTCCATGGATTATCAGCGATCCGTCTGCGTCGAGGTCGGCCACGGCCAGGGAGTGGAGATTGATCCCCATCGACCGTATCTTTTTTCCTCCCGGCTGGAATGCCTTCTCTATGCAGATCCCCGCCCCCACGACGGTGGCGTCGGCCTTTCCGCATATGTCGATCAGTCCGCTGAGAGCCTCTCCGTCCGCGAGAAAATCGTCGATGATGAGGACCCGGTCGCCCTTTTTCAGCAGTTTTTTGTCGACCCTTACCTCAAACACCGTTCCTCTGGTGAAGGAGCGGACCATAGAGGAATAGGTGTCGTATGAAATGTTCTTCGACTGAGTTTTTTTCGCGAAGACCACGTCGACTCCGAAATATCTCGCGGCAAGGCAGGCGATGCCTATCCCGGAGGCTTCGACTGTCAGGATCACGTCGGGGCGGGTATCCGAAAAGAGTCGGTAGAACTCCTTCCCTATGCCGTCGATCAGCCCGATATCCATACGGTGGTTCAGAAACCCTGTGACTATGACCACTCCCCCGGGAAGCAGCACCGCGTCGCTCCTGATCTTTTCTACCAGTTCTTTCATTGTGATCTCTCCCGTTCTTTCAACTGAGGTTCTTTTATTATACTAAAAAAAAACGAAAAAGTAAACAGATTGTATAGAAAAACCTTTATCGGGGAGGGATCGGCCTGCACAAATGCCCGGGTGACAGCATCTGCATCCCGCATTCCGATGCCCATGACCGAAAGAAAAAAGACCGCGGGAGAGTTTTTTCTTGACAAATATGCTTCTATGCAATATAATTAATCAGTAATAATTACGGAGGTCTGACGGTATGGGCAGAGGCGGTGAAAACAAAGCCGAGGGATTCGGCATCGCGCTCTTCGGATATGAAAAAAACGCTGTAAACTGCTACATCGCCGAGGCCGACGACAGGCGTGCCGAAACCGAAAGAATGCTTTCCGGCGAAATAGAACGTCAAAAGCTTGAGGCGAAACGGCTCGAAAAAGCCCTCGCAGGAGAAAAGGAGAGGACAGCCGCTGCAGAGCGGGAACTGTCGGTAGAAAGGGCCAGGGCAGGGGAAGAGAAGTCGAAGCTCGAGGCAAAGATCGCCGGTCTTTCCGCCGAACTTGAGGAAACAAAGAGGAGAGTTTCCTTCCTGAAGGTCGATCTTGACGAAAAGAAGAAGAACTCAGAGGATCTGAAGTCCGCGCTTGAGGCCGCGCAGCTCAGGGAATCCGGACTGCGGGCGTCTCTGGAGGAGCAGAAGACTGTCTGCGACCGGCTGACGGCGGCTCTCGAAGAGAGAAAAAGCATCTCCGACCGGCTGATGGCTTCGCTGGAAAAAGAAAAGCAGTCATCCGAGGAACTCAAAAAGCCTTCAGACGAACCGAAGAGCGGGACCGGGGATCCCTCCGAAGCCGTTCGCGACCTGGAGGCTGAGCGGGAAAAGAACGCGAAGCTCAGAGCCAGAGCCGCAGAGCTCGAAAGCAGGCTTGCTTCCGCGGAGGCCGCCCTCAAGAAATATCAGCGCCGCGGAATCGGCGGCCTGTTCAGGAAGGGATAATGGCAGATCCTGCAGGAAAAACGGGGCTGGCACAGACAGTTCGCGAGCTGAGGATCGCGAAGAAGATGACGCAGCGCGAGGTCTGCGGCGACAGGATCACCCGCAATATGCTCAGTATAATCGAAAACGGGAACGCGAACCCCTCGCTCTCCACCCTGAATTATCTTGCCGAAAGACTCAGGGTGTCGCCGGGATATCTGATCTGTTCGGAAGACGAAAAGTATCTCTTCCGCAGGGCGGAGGCCGCCCCCGGGATATATCAGTCGCTTCGGGCGGGTGATTACGCCCTCTGCAAAAGCATCTGCGAAGGACTGGAGAGGAGCGATCCCGAGATAGATCGCATAATCCTGGAATGTGACTTCGGGATCGCCAAGGATCTGTTCGCGAGAGGCTGCCTGAGACAGGCGTCCTCGGCATTTGCCGGAGTGTACAGACGGGATTCCGAAAAGCGATTCGCTTCGCTCTGCTCGGCTTATTCCGCCTGCATAACCGATATCTCCCCGTCGCTTGACAACGACGTCCCCGCCGCGGAGGATTTTCCGCAGAGCCTGTGCGAGGATTTCACTCTTTATTATTTCTGCTTGAAGAATTCATCGAAAAAGGAAGACCGCCTCCGTCGGATCGCGGAGTGCTATCCGGGATACCGGCAGGCACCCGAATACTACAGAAAGCATATACGAGGCAGACTGCTCATGTCGGAGGACCGGTTCGGTGACGCGGCTGCCGTTATCCGTGAGGGCGCGGACAGCTCCCCGGAACTCCCGCTTCCCGCCATCTTCTTTATGTTTGAGGACCTGGAGAACTGCTGCAGGCTGACGGGGGATCTCAAAAGCGCCTACGAGTATTCAGGGATAAGGCGCGAGCTGTTCGAAAGATTTCTCAGATGAAAAAACGCAACAGAATCCGCGGGACGCGGGGCGCCCTTCCTGCCCTCCTTATGCTGCTGTCCCTCCTGATCTCCTGCTCTTCCGGCCGCGGCAGCGGCTTTTACGCCGGGGAGCCGGTTTCTCCCGAAGATATCGAGTCGATCGCCGCGCTGCTCAGCGCGGAGATTACCGACAGGTACCCGCTGCTCACCGGAGAATCGGGGGAACAGCTCTGCTGCTGGACCCCGGGCGGAGCGGTATATCACCTCAGCCGCGAATGCTTCAGTCTTTCGTCCTCGAAAGAGGTTATAATCGGCACGGTGGAGGAGGCGATCCTCGCCGGGAAGACCAGATGCTGTTCGGTCTGCGGAGACATACCCGATCCGGTAGAGGTCGGGGGAACCGATTTTGACAGCAGTAATCAATAAAATATCGACACCGGAGCGATTCTTATATGAAAAAATCAGCTGTTTGCGTTGCATGCCTCCTTCTGACCGCCGCGGCGCTCATTACTCTCTTAGCCGGATGCGCTCAGACATCAGAAGGCGGTGAGACCTCAGCCGCTGACGTCGTAACCTCAGAGGAGGCGACAACCGAGGCAGACACCTCTG
>ONVJ01000093.1 GCA_900321265.1 uncultured Eubacteriales bacterium | reverse complement strand
TCGTCCATGCGCTCTCCTTTCCGCCGTTTTTCGTGTGGTCGGGTCCTTCCGTAAGGTATCTACCGGTTTTTATGAAAATCTGCCGGTCCGAATATGAAAAAATAAAAATTTGAAACTGAAAGCAGGCCGGATTATTATAAAAAACTGTCTGAAGACAGAAATCCGCCTTCGATCTCATACCCTTATTATACGCCGGCAGCCCCTGGCTGTCAACAAAAAAAGGCAGTCACATCATCATCCGGAGTTTTTTTGCCAAAAAAGCTTATATGCAAGAAAAAGATTGACAACGACACGGTTATGCGGTAAAATATGATAGTTTATTATTGTCTAATCAATTACTATTCTATCTCAATCTCAATCACGATCCGCGCCGCCCTCAGGCGGCACGCGGAGGCAACCGGAGCCTGTTTTGAATTTCAACAGCCTTGATTTCATATTTCTCTTTCTTCCCTTCTTTCTCGCGGCATATTACATAATGCCGCCGAAGGGCAGAAATCTCCTGCTCCTCTTCGGGAGCCTGCTCTTTTACGCGATAGGCGTCTGGGACGCCCCGCAGAATCTCCTTCTGCTCGCCCTGACCGTCGCGGTGAACTGGCTGCTCGGCGTTGCGGCAGGGACCTTCAGCCGGGCAAGAAAGCTCTGGCTCTGGATCGGCGTCATCTTCAATTTCTCAATTCTGTTCCTATACAAATACGCGGGGCTCATCGACTCGTCGTGCGGGACCGGGATCGTATCCGCGCTGCGTCTCGTCTTCCCGCTCGGGATCAGCTTCAACAGCTTCAGGGCGGTCGCCTATCTCTCCGACGTCTCTGCCGGAAAGTGCTGCGCTGAGTATTCCCTTTCAGATTTCGCCGCCTGGTTCATCATGTTCCCAAGCGTGACCGCCGGCCCGATCACCGAGTACAGCGCGATGCGGAAGGAACTGAAATTCCGAAAGCTCTCGCTTGACGGTTTTCTTGCCGGCTTCCGCGATTTCGCCGTCGGCCTCGGCTTCAAGGCGCTGCTCGCCAACCAGCTGGGGGCGATGTGGACGAACGTGTCGGCGATCGGCTGGGATTCGGTATCCGCCGGGCTGGCGTGGCTTGCGATCGCCGCCTATTCCCTCTATATATACTTTGACTTTGCCGGATATTCGCTGATGGCGATCGGCGTCGGACGGATGCTGGGCTTTACCCTTCCCGAGAACTTCCGGGCGCCCTACATGTCAAAAAGCATGACGGAATTCTGGCGCAGATGGCATATCACGCTCGGGACATGGTTCAAAAAGCATATATACATTCCGCTTGGAGGCAGCCGCGCCGGGACCGTCAGGACCTTTGTCAACATGTTTGCCGTATGGCTCTTCACCGGCATCTGGCACGGATCGACGCTGAATTTTCTCATCTGGGGACTCTTCCTCTTCGTTGTGATAGTAATCGAGAAGCTCTTCCTCAAGAAATATCTCGACCGGATACCCGTCCTCGGGCATCTTTACATGATACTTCTCATCCCGCTGTCCTGGACGCTCTTCGCCTTCACCGACCTGTCCGCCCTCGCGGCATTCCTGTGCCGGCTCTTCCCCTTCCTGCCTCAGGGCGAGACCTTCCCGGTCGCGGGCGACTGGCTGAAATATCTCATGAAATACTGGTATTGCCTGCTCCCCGGGCTCATCTGCTGCACGTCGCTGCCCGACCTCATCAGAAAAAAGCTCAGGGGAACGATAATCGGAGACTTCATTATAACGGCGATCTTCGCCTTCTCGGTCTGGATGATCACCAAGACCGACGCCGACCCCTTCATGTACGGAAACTTCTGATCGACCGGGATATATCAATTCGATTTGTCCGCCGACGGGCGGCACACAGAGGATAAAGAATAAATATGAACAAACAGACATTTCGCGGAATAATATCTCTCATTATCTTCCTGCTGGGAGCGGCGGTGACACTGCCGCTTGCCACAGGCGTTTTCATCGACAGACTGAAGCCGGAAAATCCGCCCTCCGACCTGACCGAGGACACCGACGCCCCCTTTACACTGCCTCCTGTCCCCACCGGGATCGCACAGACGACATCTGAGCCTCCGGTCGAAACAACATCCCCCGAACTGACTACCGGCACGTCGACCGATGACAGCAGCGTCGTGAGCGAACCGGTGACCTC
>ONVJ01000142.1 GCA_900321265.1 uncultured Eubacteriales bacterium | reverse complement strand
GCTCTATAATATGGTGTTTTTTCTGGCAAAAAACGAAAAAGATCGGCAAATGTCACGGTTTCCCGGCCGTGACATTTGCGGGGCTGTAAAAAAAGTTGACTTTTTTTACAGCCCCATTTTTGTCGATTTTTGCCGGCCGAAAGGCTGTTTTTCGACGCCGGACGGAAAAAATGTAAAAAACGGCCTTAGAAATGTTGGAAAAATGTAATTTTAGCCGCAAAAACAGTTGCGAAAATGTTTTTTCAATGATATAATAATGTCGGCAAGGAGATGATGATTGATGCTGCACAGAAAAATCGAGAAAACAATAGCCGGCTGGATAAGGAACGGCAAGAAAGCTCTGCTGATCGACGGAGCCCGTCAGGTGGGCAAGACATTTATCATAAGACAGGTTCTAAACGATGAAGGCTGCGAATTCGCCGAGTTCAACCTTCTGGAAAATACCATGCTCCCGGCTCTGCTCGCACAAAGCGAAACGGTCGACGACATGATTGCAAACCTCTCGCTTTTTGCTGAAAAACCGCTCATAAGAGGAAAAACCGTCATTTTCTTCGACGAGATACAGGAATTCAAAGAACTGGCGACAAGAATTAAATTCTGGGTCGATGAGGGCTCGTTTCGCTATATCCTGAGCGGATCACTTCTGGGCGTCGAGCTGAAGAACATCAGATCCGCCCCCGTCGGATATCTGCAAACATGCACGATGTATCCTCTGGATTTTGAAGAATTTCTCCAGGTTTACAACTATACTGAAGAATTGCGTTCCTCGCTGCGTCTCTCTTTTACCGAAAGAAAGCCTGTAAACAGCGCCGTACACGAGCGGATGATGCAGATATTCAGAACATATCTGACAGTCGGCGGGATGCCTGCCGCAGTCCGAGCCTTCATGGAAACGAGAAGCCTTGAAGACGTAATGTCTGAGCATTATGATATCATAGGCCAGTACAAACAGGATTTTACACGATATGAAACCGAGGATAAAAAGCCTTATCTGACCAGGATCTACGATCTGATCCCCGCTGAGTTGAACAGGATCAACAAACGTTTCAACTACGCCGATCTTAAAAAAGGCCTGCGATACACGCTGAGCGAGGACAATTTCGTCTGGCTTGCCTCCGCCGGAGTCGCGCTGCCGGTTTATAATGTCGCCGAACCTGCCGTTCCTTTGATGCTTAATGAAAAAAGCAGCCTTTTCAAGTTGTTTCTTTCAGACGTCGGCATGCTGACCACCATGTATGGGAGAGCGACGAAAGCGATGCTCCTTTCAAACGGCGGAGATATAAACAACGGCTCTCTTTATGAAAACGCGGTAGCCCAGGAACTGCATGCCCACGGTTTCAGCCTTTACTACTATAACAGCAAAAAATTCGGCGAGATCGACTTTGTGATCGAATACGGCGGAAAGGTCCTTCCGATCGAAGTCAAAAGCGGGAAAAGCTATCGGCGACACTCCGCGCTCAATAACGTAATGAACATCTCCAATTATTCGCTCGGGGAAGCCTTTGTCTTTTCAGGAAGCAACGTTGAGGTGAAAGACCGCGTCGTTTATTACCCCGTATATATGATCATGTTCCTTGAGAACGATGCGATCCCTCTTCCGGAGATCACTGTTGACGACCTGTCCTTATATACCGGTCCACTGAAAGGATCCCGCAACGAATAACTTGTCAGAGAGGTGCCCCCATGAATATAACACAGCTGAAATACCTGCTTGAAGTCGCCGCGTCGGCGTCGATGCGCGAGGCCGCAGCGAAGCTCTACGTCTCGCAGCCCGCTCTGTCCGCGAGCATCCGCGAGCTTGAGGAGGAGATCGGGATACTCATATTCGAAAGGACGAACAAGGGCGTTTCGCTGACCGGCGACGGCCGGGAGTTCCTCACATACGCGAAGGGCGCGGTCGGTCAGTATGAGATACTGGAGGACCGCTATCTGTCGCGCGACGGCGGCAGGGAGAAATTCTCGGTGTCCGCACAGCACTACAACTTCGCCATCCGGGCCTTCGCCGACGTGATCAAAAGAAAAGATCCCGAAAAATACGCCTTCTCCTTCCACGAGACAAAGACGCAGAACGTCCTCGACGACGTCGCGATGCTGAAAAGCGAGGTCGGCATCATCTCCTTTTCGGGCTCCAACGAATCGGTGATCAGAAAGATCTTCCGCGACTGTCAGCTCGAGTTCGCTCCGCTCATGAAAAGAGACACCTACATATACGTCTGGAAAACGCATCCCTTCGCCGGAAGAGACGAGATCTCGATCGACGAGATGCGCGGCTTCCCCTGCGTCGCCTTCGATCAGACCTCCGACAGAAACTATTACCTCTCGGAAGAGGCGATGGCGGACTACTCCTTCGACCGGCTGATCAGATCCGACGACAGGGCAACGACGCTCGAGCTCATCGCCCGGCTTGACGGGTATTCGGTCGGCTGCGGGATGCTTTCTGAGGAGGATTCGGTCCTCAAGGGACTGGTCTCGATAAAGATGAAGGAGGAGGATCCGCTCACGATCGGATATATCGTCAGAAAAGGCAGGGCCCTCTCGCACTACGGCGAGGAATACCTGAAGGAACTGCAGAAATACCGGGAAATTTGACCCGTTTTTCCTTCTTGCGATAACCTGAAGTTATCGCCGACGATAAAAATTATATATTTTACAATCGCCGCGGTCTGTGATATAATAGTTCCAACGAAACCGTGAAGGAGAACAGACCATGAGCGAATATAAATTCGAAACGCTGCAGCTGCACGTAGGACAGGAAGAGGCCGACCCCGCCACCGACGCGAGAGCCGTGCCGATATATCAGACGACCTCCTACGTCTTCCACAACAGCCGGCACGCCGCCGACCGCTTCGGACTTGCCGACGCCGGCAACATCTACGGCCGGCTGACCAATTCCACACAGGACGTGCTGGAAAAAAGGATCGCCGCCCTTGAAGGCGGAGTTGCCGCCCTGGCACTTGCGTCGGGCGCCGCCGCGATAACCTATACGATCGAGGCGCTTGCCGCGAAGGGCGGACACATTGTCGCGCAGAAGACGATCTACGGCGGCAGCTTCAATCTGCTGGCGCACACCCTTCCGCAATACGGGATCAGGACGACCTTCGTCAATATCCACGACCTCGCCGAGGTCGAGGCCGCGATAGAGGAGGATACCCGCGCCCTCTTCCTTGAGACGCTGGGCAACCCGAACAGCGACATCCCCGACATCGACGCCGTCGCCGCGATCGCCCACCGCCGCGGCATACCGGTCGTGATCGACAACACCTTCGGCACCCCCTATCTGATCCGCCCGATCGAACACGGCGCCGACATCGTCGTTCACTCGGCGACGAAATTCATCGGCGGCCACGGCACGACACTGGGCGGCATCATAGTCGATTCAGGCAAATTCGATTGGAAAGCAGGCGGCAAATACCCGAACATCGCCGCTCCGAATCCCAGCTATCACGGCGTATCCTTCAGCGACGCCGCCGGTCCTGCGGCCTTCGTCACATACATAAGAGCTATCCTGCTGCGCGACACCGGCGCCTGCATCTCCCCCTTCAACGCCTTTCTGCTGCTGCAGGGCGTTGAAACACTCTCGCTCAGGCTCGACAGGCACGCGGAGAACACGAAGAAGGTCGTTGAGTATCTCGCCGGGCATCCTCTGGTCGAGCGGGTGAATCACCCCTCGCTTCCCGGTCACCCCGACCACGCCCTCTACGAAAGATACTTCCCTCACGGCGGCGCGTCGATCTTCACCTTCGACATCAAAGGCGGCAGAGAGGAAGCCTGGGCCTTCATCGACAGCCTTAAGATCTTCTCTCTGCTCGCGAATGTCGCCGACGTGAAATCCCTCGTGATCCACCCGGCCTCGACGACACATTCCCAGCTGTCAGAAGAGGAGCTGCTCGATCAGGGGATCAGGCAGAACACGATCAGGCTCTCGGTCGGCACCGAGCATATCGACGACATAATCGCCGATCTTGACCGCGGCTTTGCCGCGATAGGATAAGGTGAGCGCGATGAAGACCTCTCCCCTTTTCCGATGTCGTCCCCGCCCGCGGACCTGAACACCGGACCTGCAGCGAACACCTCACATTTTTAAATTTGAAAGGAATAAAAATCATGTCTATATACACTTCCGCCGATCAGCTTATCGGAAAAACACCGCTTCTTGAGCTCTCGCATATCGAAAAGAAATACGACCTGAAGGCAAAACTCGTCGCAAAGCTCGAATATTTCAACCCCGCCGGATCTGTCAAGGACCGCATCGCCAAGGCCATGATCGACGAGGCCGAGGCGGCTGGCAGGCTCAAAGAGGGCTCGGTCATCATCGAGCCGACCTCCGGGAACACCGGGATCGGCCTCGCCTCGGTCGCCGCGGCGAGGGGATACAGGATCATCCTGACGATGCCCGAGACGATGTCGGTCGAGCGCCGCCAGCTTATCAGGGCCTACGGCGCCGAGATCGTGCTGACCGAAGGCGCGAAGGGCATGAAGGGCGCGATCGCGAAGGCGAACGAGCTCGCGGCAGAGATCCCGAACAGCTTCATCCCCGGTCAGTTCGTCAATCCCGCCAACCCGACGGCTCACCGCGAGCACACCGGGCCCGAGATCTGGGAGGACACCGAGGGGAAGGTCGACTTCTTCGTGGCCGGCGTCGGCACCGGCGGCACCGTGACCGGTGTAGGCGAGTATCTGAAGTCAAAGAACCCCGGCGTGAAGGTCGTCGCCGTCGAGCCGGCGACGAGCGCCGTGCTCTCGACCGGAGTCGCCGGTCCGCACAAGATCCAGGGGATCGGCGCGGGCTTCGTCCCCGACGTCCTGAACACGAAGATCTACGACGAGATCATCCCCGTTGCGAACGAAGACGCCTTCGCGACCGGACGTGAGATCGGTCGGAGCGAGGGCGTGCTGGTCGGCATATCGTCGGGCGCCGCGACCTTCGCCGCGATACAGTTGGCAAAGCGCCCCGAAAACGAGGGAAAGACGATCGTCGTGCTCCTCCCCGATACCGGAGACAGATACCTCTCCACGCCCATGTTCGCAGACTGATCCGCGACCGGACTCTTGACAAAACAATACGCCTCCTGTATAATTAGAGCAGTTCATACAGGAGGCGTTTTATTATGCGGACGGATGTTGCGGGCGCGGGCCGCGCGGCGGGACAGGCGGAAAGCTTCAGAAAAGGCGGCTTTGAATATATATCGGGAGAGATAGAAAAGGCGCTGCGTGACGGGACTCGTAAAGTGACCGTCACCGGCAACTGGGAGATCGACGCGGCTGTGAAGCTGCCTTCCGACTTCACGCTGATCCTCTCCGACTGCCATCTCCGGATGGCGGACGGCTGCTTTTCAAACATGTTCACAAATGAACACTGCTATACGACCGAAGGCAGAAGGCCGGAGGGCGCCGACCGGAAGATTACGGTCGAGGGCGCCGGCCGGGCGATCCTCGACGGCGGCGAGTACAACGGCCTGTCCGAGAGGAACGAACTGAAAGACGGCATGCCGCCGATATGGAAGAACAACCTCCTGCTCTTTTCCAACGTCGACGGCTTCAGGAT
>ONVJ01000047.1 GCA_900321265.1 uncultured Eubacteriales bacterium | reverse complement strand
TTCAGACTGCTCTGGGACGAGAATTACATCTATCTGCTCTCAGAGATCAAAGATGCCACCATCCCTGCCGACAGCGTCCTTGACAATGAAGACAACTGGCACACAAGAGACAAACTTGCCGTTTGTATCGGCGTATCCGAGACCGGATACTTCTGGTTCGGGATCAGACCCAACAATTCCGTTCCGAACTTCGATAATCAGCCGCGAAACGTATTCATTACCGAAGATGAAACAGTTACCGCAATGGCCGCACACGGCAAGCTTCCTGCAGACAAGGCAGACACCGCCATGTTCAAAGCGGTAAGAACCGCCAATGGTTACCTCGTTGAGTCCAAGATCAACGTCCAAGCCTCCAATAAAGCCGGTGCAGCCGATTTCAAATACGAGGCCGGAACCGTATTCGGATTTGACTCATATGTCTACGACAACGATCAGGAAAAAGCAAATCAGGACCATGTTTATCCGTTCTTTGACAAGGTCGCGGATCTTACTTCCTACAAAAGCAACGCAACTAAAGCCAAGGCCGTTCTCCTCGCCAAGACTGAGACCGTGACCACCACCGAAGCCTCCACCACATCCACAGAGCCCGCGACAACCACCGGCACTGTCACTCCGACGACTCCGTCCACAGGCGACATGACCGTCTTCTTCGTGATCCTCGCCGTTCTTGCCGTTGCCGGCACCGCGATCGTGATCGTCTCGAAGCGCGTCAAGAACTGACAGAGGCTCAAAAGCAGGTTTCCAAAAAAACCGCGAACAGTTTCAGAAAGGTCTGAAAAATGAAAAGAATCATTCCGATCTTCATCGCCGCCCTCCTCGTGATGTCGCTTGCCGCCGTCGCGGTCTCGGCAGAAGAACCTGCCGTGCCCAAGACCGTCAAGGCGGTATACGGCACCCCGACAGTCGACGGAGAGATCGATATAATCTGGGACAGCGCCGACATCTATCCCGTCCCGACTCTTGCCGGGCAGGTATATCAGGACGACGAGATCACTACCCCGTCGACCATGCGCTTCCGCGTTCTCTACGATGACACCTATCTTTACATACTCGTCGAGGTCCATGACGAGACCATGGCCGACAAGGCCTGGGAGGAGAAATCCCTTGGCGGCAACCTCTGGAGGAGGGACGGCGTCTCATTCACCTTCGCCCCGAACGGCGACACCGCCGAGACCGCCGGCCAGGTGGCTCCGGCCTTCTGGTTCATAATCGGAGCATACGGAAACACCGCCAACTGGAACAGGGCACCGCTTGACGTCTTCATCACCGAAGAGCAGGGCCTGGAACTCGACGACGCCGGCGACTGGGAGAAGATCCCGATGGAAAAGAGAATGTACGCCATCTCCTATCAGAAGGACACGGCCGGCTCTCTTACCGGATACACGATCGAGACAAAGATCAATCTCAATCCCAGGCTTGTCGCCGAGGGGTTCGAGACGATCAAAATGGAGCCCGGCAGAAAGATAGGATTTGACATTTATCTCAACGACAACAACTATCTCCTCGTTTCCGCGACGAGGAACTACGGACTCTGCTTCGAATCCATCAACTCCTACAAGAACAACGCCGAAAAGGCTGTGATCGAACTCCAGGACCAGAGATACGCGGCTGACAACTCGAACATTCCTCCTTTCTATGTAAAGGAGGTCGAGACTCTCCCTGAGGAGACCACCGCCGAGGTCACCACGGCAGAGACGCCTGCCGACACCACTGCGGCGTCCGTCCCCGACGACACCACCGCGGCAGCTCCCGTCGATACGACGGCTGAGGCCGCCCCGCAGGACGACACCTCGGCCCCCGCGCCGGATGTCACCACCGCGGCTCAGTCGGATGACAAGGGCTGCAGCTCGGCGGTAAGCGCTTTCGCAGCGGTCATCGCCGCTGCCGGAGCCGCCTTCGCCTACAGGCGCAGAAGACGCTGAGCGGGAAGCGGCATCAACATCATAACAGCGAAACAGGCGATGCCACGGCATCGCCTGTTTCGCTGTTATGTCGGAAGTGCGCTTCAGAAGGTCAGGCGCTCTCCTCCGCAGAGGGTGTATCTTTTTCCGTCGACCTTGATCGCGAGATCGACCGCAGACGGGTTGTATATGCTGCCGTCTTCGATCCTTACCGATCTCACGGCATCCTCGTAGTCCATTATCTCGCCGACAGTCGCGTACCAGAAATCCTCCGGACGGTTGCCGTACTTTTCGCAGAAATCCTCGAGGACGTCCCATCTTCCGGCGTTCTCGAAATCGTGTGAGTGAACGCCGAAGCAGTACCACTTCAGTTTTCCGTCGTCGGGCAGCGCGTCAAATTCGGCCGCCGTCTCGGTCATACAGGTGTAATTCGCCGTGTAGCTCCAGACCGTCCGGTCGGCGGGAAGCGAATAGCCGTCCTCACCCTTCCGGTTGCCCGTCTTTCTGATCGACTGGAACCCCAGCGTCTTCAGCTCGTCGAACACCGCCTTGCTTTTCTGTTCGCCGCAGGGCCAGACGTATCCCTTGATCTTTCCCTTCCCGAAGACTTCCTCGAGCTCGGCCTGAGCGGACTTTACGCACTCGATATATCTTTTGCAGTCGGCGATCCAGCACCAGGCGTAGGTGTATATGCGGAAAATTCCCTCCTCTTCAGTCGGATAGACAAGCGCAGGGTCGGCGGTCTCCCGGTCAAAGAGGGTGTCGGCAAATTTGTATTCGACGCCGTCGGCAAAGGCGTAGGCGTGGTATCTGCAGTGGTTCGCGATCTCGTATCCGCGGTAGAGCTCGCGGTAGCCGTCCGCGCCGAGCTCGGATTTAAGCGGCGTCTTAAGATTGAAGGTGCCGGTGATCCCAGCAGGCTTTACGTAATTCATGAATTTGCGGTCGAGGACGGTGTTGCCGTCGTCGATCGTGAAGGTTATGCTTTTTCTCACCCATCCGGGGAAATAGTTGAGATCGATATTCATTTTAGCAGTCCGCCTTTCATAAATGTTTTTTTGTGAGCACAGATTGGCGATACGGCCTTATCTGAGCATCTTCAGCAGCTCGCAGAGCATCCTGTATGTCCTGCCGACCGACGCGACGCTCATCTTTTCGCCGGTCGAGTGAATGTCGACCAGATCCGGGCCGATGCTTACGGCGTCAAGTCCGGGGAGCTTCGATGAGAAAATCCCGCACTCCAGCCCGCCGTGGGTCGCGAAGACTCTCGCCTCTCTGCCGCTGATCCGCCGGTATGCCTCGGCGGTAAGCTCACGCAGTCTCGATTCGCGGCGGTATTTCCACTCGGGATAGCCGTCGCTCCTCTTCGTCCTTCCGCCGAAGGCGGCGACTATGGCCTCGATCCTGTCGGCGACCTCATGCTTGCGGCTGGGCACGCAGGAGCGAATGCTGTTCGAGAAGCGCAGCGCCTCCTTCTTCAGCTTTATGACGCCGAGGTTGAGAGAGGTCTCGACGAGCCCCGGAAGATCGGTGCTCATGTGCTGCACGCCGTAGGGGAGGGATATCAGCATGCCGAGCATCCTCGCGGTGTCCGCGGCGGTCACCGGGGCCCCGGGGAGCTCCGCCGGCTCAAGAGTGAGGGTGATGCCGGGATCCGA
>ONVJ01000049.1 GCA_900321265.1 uncultured Eubacteriales bacterium | reverse complement strand
CGGGCTGGGTGTCATCGCTGGGCGGCTCTGCCCTGCTCACGGAATACGGAGACGCCGAGATATACCTTATCGAGGGAGTGTCGCCCGACGTTGGAGTCGCTGTTAAATTCCTTGACAAATTTGAGAAGCTTACGACAGAGCATTATTACGCTCTTCTGAATCCGGACACCGACCCGGGCCCGCTTAAACAGTACATAATATATGGTCCGTTCGATAATCCCGCAGGCGGAACAGGTGTCGTCGCGGATGAGAACGCCTTTGAAACCACGAGGACGGCGTCGGATCCTGCGCCGGGACCGGAGGAAACCGTGACCCGCACAGCTCCCGTCGAAGAACACACTACCGCGACAGTGGAACCCTATCTTCCTTCCCCGGATCCGAGACGATAGGATCCGCTGAATGCATTTAAAGAAGGGGCTGTTGAAAGCCCGCTGTGCGGATTTTCAACAGCCCCTTCTCTCTGAAAGTGTTAACTGATCGCAGAATAATCATCCGCGCGCCACTGCCGTGTACAGATGCATGATATTGAGGTCCTCCTCCATGTCGAGGCCGTGGGAGCCGCTTCCGCCGTCGATCTCGTGGCAGCCGTGGTCCATCGCAAAGCCGACAAGGCTGTCGTGTCCCGCCCAGTATTTTTTCACCAGCGCGAAGAGCGTGGCGAAGGAATAGGAGTTGCTCCTGAGCTCGGCGAGCGCCTCGGGGCTCTCGGGGCCGAACTTGTGCATCCAGTGGTCGTAGTTGCCGTTGTAGACGGCTATAAAGTCATACCGGTCGCCGGCGATAAGCTCGGCGGCTTTTGCGTTGATCTCGCCCACCGTGCCGTAGAGGAAGTAGTCGATCTCCCGCTCGAGGAAGATCTTTCCCATGCTGCATTTGTTGTCGGCGACGATCGCCGCTTTTTTACCGGCTCTGACGAGGGCGTCCCAGAGGGTGTCGATCCGTATTACCGGCTTTTCGTATTTCCTGATGCCGTGGACCTCCGGCTGAGCGCCGGTGTACATCGTGCCGAAGCATACCGGGGTCACCGACGGCATCACGGTGCGCATCGGCAGCTCAAGCTCTCCGAGTTTCGCGGCTTCGGCAACGAAGAAGGGGTATTTGCGGTATATCCACTGCGCGACGGCGTCGGGGTTGTACATAAGTATCCGCTCAGCCTTCCGTCCGCCGAGGGCAGAGTCGATATATGACGTGAGCGTTTTGTTCGCGGGAGCCGCGTGTTCGGGCGGCTCGATCCCGATGGCGTAAGCCAGAGCGGCGCAGAGAGTGTCTAGAGAGACGTCGTTATACATTTTCCTGCTCCTTCTTTTTCAGTTCGTTGAGCAGCCGGGGGTAGAGCTGGACCGACATCCCGCCGTCGACGGCGAGCTCGCTGCCGGTGATGTTCTTCGAGAGATCCGAACCGAGGAAAAACGCCGCGTTGGCAATATCGTCAAAATCGGATATGTCTCCGATCGGCGTAAGTTCACCGTTGACGATTTGTTTTTTCCCCATCTGATGCCAGCGCTCGGTCTTTATTGTGCCGGGGAGGACGACGTTGCTGCGTATCCCGTATTTCCCGAGATCGACGGCAAGCGCCCGCGAGAGGGAATTGATCCCGCCCTTCGAGGCGCAGTAGGCGGCGCGGTTGGGGATGGCGCGGTAGGCGGTGTTCGAGCTGATGAAGACGACGGCTCCTCCCCCGTTCTCCCTCATCCTGAGGGCTGACTGCCTTATCATCGTGAAGTTCCAGACGAGATTCGTCTCGAAGACGGCGGCGAAATCCCCGACGGGCACCGTCCAGAAATCCTGTCCGGCTCCCGGATCGGCGGGGTAGAAGCCCATGTTGGCGGCGTTGAGGACAATGGTCGAGACGAACCGCCCTGTCGAATCGATGTCCGAAAAGATCTCCTTTACCTGATCCTCGTCCCCGATATTGCACTCATACCCGCGGGCGAAGACTCCCTTTTCGGAGGCGATCTTTTCGGCCGCGGCGCGCGCCTGATCTCCCTTTCTGCTTGTTACGAAAACGTCGTAGCCGTGTTCGGCGAACACTTCGGCGATACGGTAGCCGGTGCCGGTGTGGGCGCCGGTGACGAACACCGCTTTTTTCAGTTCTTTATCCATGCCTGACTCCTGATCGTTCTGTGCTGCGTTATCCCGAAAAAAATCAATAGAAGAAAGCGGTCTCTGGCGGACGGATATCTGTCAGCGTTCCCTGGTAGTGCCTCAGGGTGTGAGGCTTGTAGGGATGCTTTGCGCACTCCGCCTCGTCGATGTTCACGCCGATGCCCGGCCTGTCGGGGATGGAAATGAATCCGTCTTTGTATTCGAGCTTCTCGTCGCAGACCTCCCCTCTCCAGGTGACGTCCGAGTACATGATCTCGAGGATCGAGAAGTTGCCGCAGCAGGCGGCGAGCTGAAGGGTCGCGGCGCAGGCCACAGGCCCCGACGGATTGTGCGGCGCGAAGGGAATATAGAAGGAGTCGGCCATTGCGGCGATCTTCTTCAGTTCGAGTATCCCGCCGGCGTGAGAGACGTCGGGCTGGATGTAGTCGGCGGCGCGCTTCTCGAAGAGATCGCGGAAGCTGCGGAGAGAATACAGCCTCTCTCCCGCCGAGACCGGCACCGGGGAGCGCCTTTTTATCTCGGCGAGTGCGTCGAGGTTGTCGGGCGGGACCGGTTCCTCGAAGAACATCGGGCCGAACTCCTCAAGCTTTTTCGCGATCGTGACGGCGGTAGGGACGTTGAATCTCCCGTGGCCCTCGATCAGCAGATCGACACGTCCCCCGGTAGCCTCCTTCACCTTTGCCACGCACTCGAGAGCGCGGTCGAGGTCGGCGTTCGGGATCTCCATGAATGCCTTGCCGAAGGGATCCCACTTCAGGGCGGTGACCCCGCGCTCAAGCGCGGTCTTCGCCTTCGCGGCGAATTCGTCGGGCGTTTTCGCGCCAGAGAACCACCCGTTGGCGTAGATGCGGACGCTGTCGCGCATCTTTCCTCCCAGCAGTGTGTATACCGGTACTCCGAGGCTCTTGCCCAGGATGTCCCACAGGGCGATCTCGACGGCCGAAAGCGCCGACATCAGCACCGGACCGCCGCGCCAGTAGGCGTCGCGGTATATCGTCTGGAAGTGTTCCTCGATTCGCGTCGGGTCCTTTCCGACAAGATAGTCCTTTATGTGTTCGACAGCTCCGCAGAGGGCTTTTTCCTTATACTCGAGAGTCGCCTCTCCGACGCCGTCGATCCCCTCGTCGGTGTAGACCTTGACGAAGGCCCAGTTGGTCCTGAAGCAGTCGGCGACGATGCATTTTACGTCGGTAACCTTCAAAGCTTTATCTCCTTGTAGATCTCAGGGATCACGACCCGACCGGTCTTCGGGGCGAATCCTACGGCAGTCTTGTCGTCCAGCATTCCGACGTGCAGCGGGACTGTGACGGCAGCTCCTGTCCGTTCGGCGAAGGCGGCAGCGTCGGTCATGTTCATGTTGTTCCCGGCTCCGTTGACCGGGAGAAAGAGGGCGAAGATGCCACCGGGCAGGCAGGGGAAGATCTTTTCGTTGTAAAGCGTATCCCCCGTCAGGTAGTATTTTCTCTCGCCGTCGTCGATCACGACTCCGATCGCGTCCCGGTCGGAGTGCTCGGCGGGGACCGCGGTAAAGGTGAACCCTCCCTCGGTCCAGCGGGTGCCGGCGTTGAACTCGACGAAGTTGTTGTCAGAGCCGGGGAACCTCACCGTCTTCCAGACCGAAGTCGGGCAGAGGACGGTGAGGCGGCTTTCCCTCGTAATGAATCTCGACGCCGTCGCAGGGTCGTAGTGGTCGGCGTGGCAGTGGGTGAATATCATGATGTCGGGCCGGACGGAGAAGAGGGACTCGTCGACCGGGACCCTGCGGTATGCCGCGGGGTTCGTTTCCGCTACCGAGTCGGACAGATAGGGATCGATCATGACGGTGACGCCGTTTTTCTCAAACATGATCCCCGCCTGTCCGATATAGGTGATCTTTGTCATGCTGTTGTTCATGTCAGTGTGATCCGTATCCTTCGGTAAAGGTTGAAAGAGAGTTTGCAAACGCCTTGAAATAGGAGCGCACCCTTGCTCCGGCGATATTTCCCGCGGTCCCCTTGCCGGCGTGCATGGTGTTTCGGAACCATCTGCCGGGATCGCTCAGCGACAGAGTATTGACTGTCGCGAAGTCCATCCTGAGCCCCGCGCGGCAGATGTCGAGCATCTGGCTCGATTCGTTGTCGCGGGCATAGCGGTATTTCATGACTTCTTCAAAATATCTGGGAGTCACGTCGCGGTAGGATTCCGCGCAGAGGAGGGCAAGCGCCGCGGCGACCATATCCGGCTCGTCGGTGTTCCCCATGACCGAGATCAGATTGAAGGCGTCCTGAGGAACGGTATAATAGTTTTCCTGATCCTCATTCAGCTTCACGTCGGGGAGGATCCCGAAGTCGGAGGTCATCCCGGCGAGATAGCTCTCGGATGCCTTGTCAAGGGTTATGCTCATGAAGTAGGCCCGGTCCGCCGCGAAGATCGCCTGGACGGTGCCCAGATCGGTGAAGAAGGAATTGTTGTTTCCGCCGAAATAAAGCTCGGCGGTCTTTGTAAGCGCCTCGATGATCCTTTCGGTATTGTCGGTCACCGTCCATTTTCCGTCAGAGTCGCGCACGATGATCGGAATATCAAGCGACACCGCAAGGCCGTCGTAGGCTTCGGACGGGGCGGTCGAAACTATCGCGAACCTGTCGTCTGAGTCAGCAGTCTGATTGCCGTTGACGTCGTCGTAGAGATCCTTGACGAGAGAGGAGTAATAATCGATCGTCCATTTTCCTTCGAGGACTGTCTTGTAGAGATCGACATCCGGCATCTTAGATTCGAGCAGCGACTTGTTGAAGAAGGTCACGAGCATCCTCGTGAGCGTCGTGATGTTCATGTCGCCGACCAGGAAATAGAGAGTGTCGTTGACGGTCATGTCGTTGACGAGATTCGCGTTCCACCATACTTTCGACAGATCGAGGTTGGCGGACAGATCCAGGACGTTGGCGAAATAGCCCTGGGTCGCGTACTGTGCTCCGTAGAGCGAATAGGTGCCTACGACGTCAAGTTCGGAGGAGCCGCTCTGGTAGGCGGCGGTAATGAAGGGCGCGTAGTTCGACGAGAACACGGTGTAGCTTCCGTCTCTCTCGGTCACCTGGATATCGATGCCCAGCCGGTCCTTCACTCTTTCGTTGCGGCGGAAGACGGCGTCGTTGAGGGTGGTTCCGTTTTCCTCTTTTGCGTAGAAGTCGATCTGCCAGCGGTTGCCCGAATCTGAACGCGAGAGGATGTTGAGTGTGCTCCCGTCGAATCTGACCGTTTCGGGGATCCCGTCCTCGACGATCTCTCGGCCCCATTCGTCGAGCGTCTGGGAGGTCTCCTCGGGCAGACCGGTCGTCAGCGCCGACGGAGCGGTCGAAGTTTCATCTCCTTCTCCGGGAGTGCCGCAGGCGGAGAGGGCGAGGATGACGAAGAGAAGTGACAGGATGACTGAGGTGATTTTTTTCATTTTTCGATCCCTGGCTGAGCTTTCCTGCTTTTTGCGGGCAGGACAGTCACGCGTTTTCCCTTTCTTGTTTTGGTATATACAGTTATTTTTCAATGCTGTTTTGCCCGGCAGTATCAACCTGCCGTTTTGATCTCGCTTTCGGGAAGGGTATCGCCGATACAACGAGTATCCCGATCACGATGGCGAGGGCGATCTTGAGAGTCAGAAGACCGTAGGAGGCTGCCTGGGCGTTGTCGCCTGTGACGAGAGAGTAGGCGCTGTAGTAGATCGCCGATCCAGGTACGAGCGGGATGATCCCGGGTATGATCAGAACGTTTGCGGGACATTTTCTCACCACGGCGAGGATCCTTGAGAGCAGGACCGCGGCGCAGGCGGCGGCGAAGGTTGCTATGACCTGGCCGCAGACGGGGGTGAGCAGGATGTAGAGCATCCAGCCGGCCGAGCCGAGCAGCGCACAGAATATCACATGCCTTTTCGGTATGTCGAAAAGGAAGCAGAATGCGGCAGTCGCGGCAAGCGAGACGGCGATGTTGAGGATCACGTCGAGCGGACTCATTGCTGCCTCCTCATATCACGCCGAGGCGGCTGAATATCAGGATGGTCGCCCCGACCCCGAGCGCTATGCCGCCGGCCGTCACGATAACGTCCACGAAACGCACCGTGCCGGATATGTAATCTCCGGCAGCCACGTCCCGGACAGAGTTGACGAAGGAGACTCCCGGGATAAGAGGCATTATCGCCCCGATTATCACCTTGTCCATGCTGACACCGGGAATGGTTTTGACGAACAGAACAGACAGAAGAGCCATTATGCAGCCGCAGATACCGTTCGTCAGCAGCTTGGACAGCCTTGTCCTGCCGAGTATCCTTGCGAGAGGATAATAGCAAACGGCGCAGAGCGCCGCGAGCAGTGCGTCGACAGCCCCTCCTCCGAAAAGCCAGCTGAAGGTCCCAGCCGCGACCGCGGCGGCAAGGCAGAGCAGTGCGGGGTGATATCCCTTCGAGTTTTCGATCATGTCAAGACGCGCTTCCGCCTCGTCGATGCCGCAGCGTCCCGCCTCGATGTCGCGCGAGAGGGTGTTGACCATGTCGACCCTGCTGAGGTCGGACGAGTTTCTCGGCACGTCGCAGATGCGCGTGTAGCAGCCCGTCCCCTCAGGGGCGTCGTCGGCGTTGGCAGAGAGAAATATCCCGTTGGTCACGGTGAATATGTCGTATCTCGATACCCCGAAGGCGTTCATCATATGCCTGATCGTTTCCTCGACGCGGGTTATCTCGTCTCCCGATCTCAGCAGTATGCTTCCCGCTCGGGCAGAAACGTCAACGGCTTTTTTAATTTCTTTTCCGTTCATCAGAATCCGTCCCGGACAATGTCCCACCGGGGACAGCCTTTCCCCGGCAGGTTTTTTTCAAAATCACAATAATTATATATGTTTGACCCCGTCATGTCAAGAGAAATCCTGACCGGCGCGGGCGTCATGATTATTTAGGATCGTTTGAACAGTATAACTCGAAGCGGACGGCTGCCGCTCGAGCGCGGATTATCCTTGATTTTTTTCATAAACAGTATTATAATTATCAAAAAGAATGTTTAGGAGTTTTCGATGCATATTCCCAAACTCAGGAATCCCGGGCTTTGCAGGGTTATGCTGTATATGATCGTGATCCTCATCCCGGTTGCCGTCATCGCGGCGGTTTTTGCCGTTTCCGGCCTCATAGAAGGATTCCCTGATATCGCGGCGGTGCTGATCGTTGTCTCCGCGCTCGTCATATGGCTGATCTGGCTGATCAGAAACGCAGGCTTTCTGTTGATTGTCGATATCATTCTTGCCGGGCTTGCCGCGGATAAGGCCGCGAGAGAGCGATTCGTTCTTACCGACGCCTTTTCTGCCGCCGGAGCGGAGCGAAGACTGTCCCGGTTCGGAAGGCAGGGCGAGCCTGTCAGATGCGCAACTCCTCCGGAGATTCTCAGGTTTCGCAGCAGGGCTTCTCTTACGATTTATTCATACGCAGTTGAAAAGACTGTCGCGGTGTATCATACCGACTATCTGGACCGTGAACTTTACAGATCGATCGTCTCTTCCGCTCGGACATGTTCTGATTCGCTCAGCGGAAAGAAAAAGTATCCTGTCATCGACGGAAAAAGGAAAAAAGCCCCGCTGAACAGGTCGACGGTGATCGTCATTTTCGCAAAGAATACCGACGTCAGGCTTTCGGGCGAGTTGCCTAGGCTGGTCAGCGGGAACGGAGGAGACGGAGAAAACAGTTCGTTTCTTCCTTGTGTTGTGGATCTGGGCGGCAGACGCTGCATTTTCGACAGCACAAGGGAGATTTATGAAGGTTTTGGGGCATATCCCGCAAAGAACCGCGGAATACGGCTTATCCGGAAACTCGTATTCGGAGGAAAACTTCCGCTTGCCGAATCGCCGGAAAGAGTGCGCGGCCGTTTGGTGCCGGATACCGATCAGGGACTGTTCAGGTGGATATCCGAAATGCACATGGATATCGTTAAGGAATTGCGTGAGGACAAAAAGCGATATCGGTCGATGTGCGACGGAGAAATTGTCTTTGAAGACGGTTGCATCTATCTGAAATGGAAGGATCGTGCAATCATGACTTACGCAGAACTGGACAGCGGTTCTATGACGGCGGAGATCGGCGAGATCGAATTCTGGGACTGGCCGACGAAAGGCCCGGTCGCCGGGGCGAAGATCGCCGAAATGAAGCGGCGCATCGACGAATACTTCGGACGGATGGGCTACAGAACGAATTATGGCGGTTTCAGTGAGACAGCCGGGAAACAACCGTGATCAGACAATTTGATGAAAGGCAGGAGTTAAATAATGACAGACCCGAGATTTGCAATGCAGGCTGCAGAAGAATGCGC
Organism: uncultured Eubacteriales bacterium; assembly: GCA_900321265.1. Taxonomy (GTDB): domain Bacteria; phylum Bacillota; class Clostridia; order Oscillospirales; family CAG-272; genus CAG-390. The sequence continues at coordinate 2,398 of ONVJ01000049.1, read as the reverse complement.
CTCTGCCGCGACGTCGGCCCACGCGGGAGGAGGACCGGGACGTCCCTTCTGGAACCCGCAGTCGACCGAATTCATGTACGTTCCCGCCTTTCAGTTCGCGCCTCAGCCGGGCTGCGCCGGATACAGATACTTCGCCAGGGGCTCAGACGGTGTGACCCGCACATTTGACGCTCCGACGGCTTCGGCGTCTCTCGAGCCTCTATGGCGTGATCTTCCCGAGGGAGTCGTCGAACTGACCGTCAGGCCCTTCGGCGCCGACGGCGCTCTCTGGCCCCTCTGCGGCGCGAGGACATTCTTCAGACTCTCGCCCTTCCCGGCGGATCTTCCTCCCGCGGCGAGGAGCTGGCGTGACTCGGTGCTCGCGGCCTACGACTACGCTTTCGGTCAGAGCTTCCTTACTCACTGGCTTGAATTCGGCACTCCCGACCCCGATTACGACAGATACGTTTACCCCAGCAAGATGATCCCGACGGTCATCGAGGCCATGATAAACTATTCCCGCCTCAGGCCGGAACGCTCGGTCGACGCGATGAGGATCGCGCGGGCATCCGCCGACTGGCTCATCGGGATCACGCCGGGAGACGGCGCTCCGCTCGCCCACCTGCCTCCCACATATTACATCAACTGGCGCGAGAATCCCGAAACGAGGACGAATCTCAAGGCGACATCCAGGATCGACTGGATCATGATGATCTATCCGGCGCAGGTAGGGGCGGCGTACATACGCCTCTGGAAAGCGACCGGCGTTGAAAAATACCTCAACGAGGCGATAAAGATCGGCGCCTTTTACCGCGACCACGCCGAAGAGAACGGCAGCTGGTACATGATACGCCGCCTGAGCACCGGCGAGCCGGTGAACGGCCACTTCTGCGGACCGATGGAACTGATCCTGCCTTTCCTCGAGAGCCTCGGCGAGGTCACCGGCGACGTCGTCTGGAAAAAGCTCGCAAAAGGCGCCGTCGGGTATGTCGAGAAGAGGATGCTCTCAAGCTACAACTGGGAAGGGCAGTTCGAGGACAGCCCCTGCTCCGAGAACTACAACAACCTGTCTCACTACTGCGCCGCCGCCCTGGTCAGATACCGCTGCCGCAACTGCCCCGGCGACGAAGAGAAGATGGCCGAGGCCGACGACCTCGCGCGTTTTCTCGAGGACCAGTTCGTCGTCTGGAAGACCCCGGCTCCCTGGAACAAGTCACATTTCGATCCCTCCCTCTGGCATACGCCCTGCGCGATGGAGCAGTATGACTGGTACGTGCCGATAGACAACAGCGCCGCAGATATCGCACAGACCTTCCTCGCGATGTACAAAGCGGGCAGGGGAGAGCTATGGCTCGAAAAGGCGAAGGCCCTCTGCGATTCGATCACGAGGGTCCAGCGTGCCGACGGCATGATCCCCACTCACTGGATGAACGACGATTTCAGGAACGGCAAGAATCTCTGGATCAGCTGCATGTTCCAGACCGCAAGGATAATGCTGGAGATGTCTGAGAGTTTAGAGCAGAACGGCTGACGCCCGAAAAAAGAAAAAAGCCGCATCAGACGCTGCGATGCGGCACGGCTGTGTCCGGATGACGGACTGTGGTTGCCGAGGATTATAAAAAAACGCAGAAAAGGTTTCGCATGAAATACTTCGTTGTTGTGGCAGCCGCCGCGGTAATACTTATCGTCATTGCAGTTGTAATAATAGTTGCTGTTCTACTGAAGGATGACGACAAGAGCGGTCAAGGCGGCGGAGCGGGAGACAGCGGCTTCGAAACCAACAGTGGCGTATGGCGGCTGTTTGAACCGGAATACAAACGCGCCGGTCGCATGGGAGAAGCGGTGGCGACGAAGGTGATCTCCCGCGTCCTGCGGGACGGCGACCGGCTTTTTACGAATATCTCGATCGTCGCAGACGGAAGGCCAGCAGAGTTTGACAGCGTAGTCGTCAACAGATTCGGTGTGTTCATCATCGAGGTAAAAAACTACAACGGATATATAGTAGGAGAAGAGGATGATTATGAGTGGCGGAAATACAAGACGACGTCCGCCGGAAACACCTATGAAAGCAGCGTCAAGAACCCGATAAAACAGGTAAAGAGGCAGGTATACCTGCTTGCGAAGTATCTCAGATATTTCGGTTTCGACATATGGGTCGAAGGATACGCTTTTCTTCTTCAGGACAACAGTCCCGTCGATAGCAAATACCTTCTCAGAACGCCTGACGACATCGACCGGGCAGTCCACACAAAAAGGCGGAGGATGCTGAGCGATGAAGAAATCGAAGAGATCGCGAGACTGATCGGCGGGAAGGCATGATGCGGCCGTGAAAAGAAACCTGCGTATGCTTATCGGAATAAAAAAGTGTTGACAAATCGTGTGTTTTGTCGTATAATAATAACCGAAGGGAACACCGGCG
>ONVJ01000137.1 GCA_900321265.1 uncultured Eubacteriales bacterium | reverse complement strand
CTTTTCGAAGTCCTCTGCCGATACGGCAGACAGGACGTCGCCTGGCGCGTCATGACGGTGAAGGGATACCCCGGACAGCTCGAGATGCTCTCGGGGGACAGAACGACTCTAACCGAGGGCCTCGACGGCAGCGGAAGCGGCTGCCACGCCATGTTCGCCTCTCCCGACGCATTCCTCTACAGCTGCCTTGGCGGGATCACCGTCGACCGCACGTCCGCCGAACAGATCGTCATCGCCCCCTTCTGCCCGCCCGATCTCGGCTTCGTCCGCTGCTCGCAGATCCTCCCCGAAGGCGAGGTCTCGGTGCGCTGGGAGCGTGAGGGGAAAACTGTTTCCTTCGAGATTTCGGTCCCGAAGGGCTTGCGGACGAGGCTTGTGCTGAACGGCGCGTCTGAAAAATATGAAGAGACGCTGGACGGCGGAAGGCGGAAGGTTACGCTCTGCTGAAGCGGAAGTGATAGAGATCCTGCACGCGGACTTTCCTGCTTTCGGCTGCCGGTCGAGCCCTGTATTCACGGCACACACAGAAAAAGCGACCGGATGATCCGCCTTAAAACTATAAAAAATGTCGCAGGGGTGTTATGAGACTCCGGAAAAGAGTCTGGTAACACCCCTGCTTATATTATGCGTTAAATATCTCGTATTACTTCCCGCGTTTTCCGATCACGATCAGGGCAACGACGGCCCCGACGGTTCCGAGGATCACGAAGATACCGAGTCCGAGCATTATCCACGGGATCGGGCTCTTCGCGATGCTTCCCCCCTGCTGCTCATCCGGATCGATGTCCCACGTGTCGTCATCCGGATCGGAGGAGCCTCGGGTGGTGACGTCGGGTTCCGTTTCCTGAGATTCTTCGGTCGTGACGTCGGGTTCGGTTTCGGGTGTGGCGCCGGTTGTTACGTCGGGTTCTGTTTCCGGCGTGCTGCCGGTAGTGACATCAGGTTCTGTTTCCGGCGTGCTGCCTGTGGTGACTTCGGGCTCTGTCACGGGCGCAGTGTCGGTGGTGACTTCAGGTTCGGTCCCTGGCGTGACTGCGGTCGTCTCTTCAGGCAGCGTGATTTCCGCCTCTTTGACGTTGACACCGATCGCGAAATCGTTTTCGGGAACGGTGAAGCTGACGGTGTACCCGCCGCCGTCCTTCGGGTCGATCGTAACGCCTTCATTGGTGTTCTGCTCGTTGTATCTCAGAAAGACGCCCGACAGGTCGTATCCCTCGCGCGTTCTCACGGTCGCCGAGGCTGTCTCTCCGGGGACAAGCTGCACCGGCAATGAGAAACCGGCGCCGTTAAGCTCGAAGGATTCGATGTAATCGCCGCTCGTGCACCACCAGTTCGATGCGGTCACCGGCGTACCCGGCTTCACGACGAGGATCCTCAGGGTGCACTCGTCGACCTTTACCCAGTTCGTCGCGGTCCCGTCTTTGTCATAATAGAGCGCGAGGGTCGCCGAATATGTGCCCTCTGTCAGACCGTTCGCAGGACATGCCCAGAAAGTATAGACAGCATACGGCTCGGCGTAGTTGGATTCGTATATTTTGTCGGTCGCGAAGACCGAGGCGTCTCCGGCGATCCATTCGGTCTTCAGATATGAGCTGGCCCTCGGCAGCGGGATCTCACCGAGCCTGAAATTGATCATTGCCGTGTGATCGGTTGACGCAAAACCTTCGGTAACCCTGCCGAAATCGACGTCATGCAGGACGAACTCCGGTTGCGTGCTTCTGGTATTGATCCCGATAGTCCAGACGGCGTCGGGAGCGGTGACCGTCCCCTCGTAGGAGCCGTCGGGCCTTTCGGTCAGCTCGAACTCGCCTCTGTTCTGATCGTCGTAGCGCAGGAAAGCCGAAAGGATGTCCCGGCCTTCTGCGGGCGTGATAACGATCTTTACCTCACTGCCCGGATCGGTGAAAGCGCCGCCGAGTGAAGGGATATCCGTTCCGCCGGCGCTGACCGAGGCGATGTGATCGCTGCTCGATGTGCCCCACCAGCCGCCCAGGGCGCTCTTTGCTCCCATGGCGAAGCTCCGGCCGTTGAAGGTGATCTGCACCGACCCTGTCGCGAGCGTTTTGCTGCCGGACTCGGCATAGGCCTCGACCGATATGTCGTATACGCCCGACTGCCAGACGCGGTCGACGAGACTGCAGCCGTTCTCGGCGGGCACGAAGCCACCGTTTACGCCCACCCAGTATTGCTCGACCCCCGGCACTTCGTCCCAGGACAGCAGGCCCTCAGGCGTGACCGAGATCCCTGTCACAGGCGGATAATCGTCCGCCAGGACCCCGAGCGGCAAAACAAACGCGAGAAGGAACAGGCAGGCCGCGGCTGAGGCGGCGGTTCTTAAAGATGTTTTTTTCATAGTCATTCCTCCTGCCCCGAGATCTCAGATGTCAAGTTTGTCAAGCTCTTCGGGGTATTTAAGCGGTTCTTTCAGTACCCTGATCTGAGATCCGGGATATTCCTTTTCCAGCCTCGCGACCGCCTTCGGCGCCTCGCCTCCGCCGGCGTATAGAATAAAGCTGAGCTTCCGGCCCGAGAGATTCGTCTTCGCGAGCACCGTGTTGACCGGGCTGCTGATCCTGCCGTTCCAGACCGGCGAACCTATCGCGATCTCATCGTATCCGGCGACGTCGGGATCGTATCCCTTCAGCTTTTCCTTTTTGCCGATCCCCGCGGCAAATCCGCCGGCGAGTATGCGCAGAAAGAAGCTTTCGGGCATCTTTTTTGCGGTCTCGACCTTTCTCAGATCATATCCGAGCTCCGAGAGTCTTTTCGCGACTGTGTCTCCGTTGCCGCTGAGGCTGTAGTAGATAAAGAGTTTTTTCATTTTTCGATCCTTCGATATCCGCTGTGTTCAAATAATCCAATTACCGCCGGTCCCGCTCCTGACGCGCCGATGGCAGGCGGGACGAGCCCCGCCGGTATAAAGAACCTTGCCGCTCCCGAATTTCTGATGACGCGAACAAACCCGTTACCGACCGACATTTTTTCTCTCCGTTCTGTTGATCTTTATATTGCTCCGAACAGGGTGACCGCGCAGTCTCTCGTCCGGGGCTCCCTTACGGACTGAATATAGTATTATATAATAAAATGCTTCGTTTTTCAAGATTTTGAACAAAAAACACTCAAAGAAGGGCGAAAAAAGGCGCGAGGCCGTAAAAAAGTCATGACTTTTTTACGGCCCCGCAATACTGTAAAGTCGGTGATATCAGCGCGAAAAGGCGCTGTTGATCCGGTCTATCTCGGTCTGGGCCCTGCTTCTGTTCGAGTTCACGTTGCGCAGGAAGGTGTTCGAATGGGTAGTGGGGATGATCGTGTTGATAATGTTGTAAAGCGGAATGCTTTCTGAATAGAAGACCGAGCTGTCGTATACTATGTTGTTCAGTATGATATTGACCATCTCGACGCTGTCTGCGTTGCGGACGTTGCGGCTCTTGCAGTAAAGCTCGATGAAGGTGACGTACGTGGTGTCGGTGGATTCATACGAGAAGGCCTCAAGCGCAAAGCCGGCGAAATCGGGATCCTGATTCGTCGTCGGGATCGCGAAGAACATGCAGGAGATCTCGGGCATGGTGCAGAAGTTCTCCTGATCGGCGTTCAGCTTCGGTGAGGGGACCACGGTAAAGTCGAACTCGCAGGTCCTGCCGTGATATCCCACATAGTGGAGGCTGCACATGGTAAAGAGCGCGCGGCCGTCGACGAAGGTGTTGTCGGATACGTCCCAGTCTCTCCCGTACTCCTCGGGAGTCATCATGACTTCCTTGCGGCAGATGTCGAGAGCGGCGTCGACCGCTTCCGAGCTGCGGTCGAGGTTCTCGACGATCGCGAGGCCGTCGCTGTCGTCCTTGCCGATGAGACGCAGGCCGCAGCCGAAGCAGAGCGCGGCGAAGTCGTCATAGGAGCTCATAGTGAGTCCGAATCTGTCCTCTTTCGTCATCTTCCCGTCGCCGTTGAGATCGGATGCAGCGGCGGTCACGTATTGAGACATCTTTTCTGCGACCCACTCGTTTGACCGAACGAGATTCGGTATCGGGTCGAGTCTCAGCTCGTCCCTGAGCGCGTCGTTGCAGACGATGACCTGAACGCGGTTCTTGTCCCTGAGGGAGAAATCGCTTGACGTGTAGTAGATATGGCCCTTGACCGATACGACGTCGTTGACGTTCTTGTGCCACCAGGGCTTTTCAAAATCGATATAGTCGACGTTGTTCAGATCCCGGAAATACCCCTTCTGCGCCAGCCCGCCGACCTTGCTGATATAGACGAATACCAGATCGAAGCTGTCCTCTCCGGAGGAGGCGTCCTTCGTGACGCGATCCTGCGTCTTCTTTTCCAGCGTCTGAACGACGGTGATGCCGTATTTGTCCTTTATCGTTTCGTTGCGTTTGAAGACGGCGTCGTTCATGACCTCTCCGTTGAGATCCTCGGCATAGAGCTCGAAGCTGGGATAGGTCTCGGACGCGGTCTCACCGCATCCCAGGATGCGGAATTCACGGTCCCATTTCGTCTCGGGCAGATCGGGGACCGGCTTTGTCTCGGCGGCGGCTGTGGCCGGGACGTCGTTGGTAACGGCGGCGGCAGTCGTGCTCTCTTCCGCCGGGCCTGTCTTTTCGGCGCACGCGGCAAACACCGCGACGGCAATGAGCAGCGCAAGCAGCGCCGCGGCGATCTTCACTGAGCTTTTCATGTTTCCTCCTGAATTTTTACATATAATCTTGAATTATCGATTAAAAAATGGTACAATATTTCCCTGAAGGAGGTGATATCGGTGATAAAGAATAAAATCAACCTGCCGCCGAGCGACAACATCGAGATAGAATACTACGTCAGGGACAGCG
>ONVJ01000050.1 GCA_900321265.1 uncultured Eubacteriales bacterium | reverse complement strand
CCGGGTTCTGAGTCCCTGATTGCCAAGGCTTCTTTAGCGTTCCGCAATTTTTGTCGGAACCTTTTTCTATTTCAGTTCCTTCCTGAAGCTCACGAAACAGGCCTCGATCCCGAAGCCGGCTTTTTCGTAGAGAGCGTGCGCCGGGCCTTCCCCGGGAGTCCACTGCGCCCAGGCTTTTTTAATTCCCCGCCTCTTCATGGTCTCGAGGCAGTCGGCGAACAGGACTCCGCCTACACCGCGGCCCCTGAAGGCCGGAGAAACGCCAAGAGGGCCGAACCTGCCTTCGTCGCTGTTCGGGTCGCCGAATATGCAGCCGCCGATCAAATGCCCTCCGCAGACGGCGACGCGGGCCTTTTCAAGATCGGTGTCGGCAGAAAGGCGGATCCTGAACTCCCAGGACCATCCCGGGCTTGAAAAGGCGGCAGCGGGATCGAGGAATTCCGGAAGATATTCATATGTCAGCGGACCGATCGCGATGCCTTCACACTCGAGTCTTCTTCTCTTTTCGGCGTATGAGCCGGGGAGGCTGTAGGACGAGAGATCCGCCGACCGTTTATAGCTTCTGAACGAAGAATAGCCGAAGGATCCGAACAGCCGGATATAGTTCTCCTCCCCCGATTCAAACCCCTGCGTGAGATAGAGCGGACTGTAGGCGGTCGTGAGGAAGTTCCTCCCGCCTTTTCTGTGGTGCTCCTCGCAGGCTGAAAGCAGCATCCGCCCGACTTCGTCGAAGCAGTCGCCGGCGACCGCGAAATAGGTTATGAAGCCCTTTTTTTCATCCCTGTCCCCGTCTTTTCCGACGGCGAAATACCTGTGCGGGCAGTAAGCCATACCGACCGGTCCCCGGTCTTCGTCGCCGACCGCCACAAGAAGATCCTCCGGGGAAAAGTTGCAGTCGAGGAAGATCAGCTTTGCCATCCTCTCGATCGTCAGAGACTCCGACGGATGCGCCGAGTTCCAGAGCTCAAGCAGCCCACGGGTGTCCCGGCCGACATATGGTCTTATCTTCATCTTTCCCTCTTCCCTCCCCGCTCCCGATCACAGGCGCGGGGAAATCGATTCATAAAACACCAGGGGCTGCCCGGAAAGCAAAGCTTTACCGGCAGCCCCCCGCGGATCACTCCTCCGCTTTTTCTTCGGTGTTCTTTTCGGCGTGCTTTTTGCCTATGAAATAGGATGCAAGAAGTATGCCGTTCATCACGGCGAAGAAACCGATGAGGATAAAGAATGTAAGCATCGGGCTCTTAGGCGCGAGAGAAGCCAGCAGCATCATCGGGAAGCCGAAGACGATCGCCGGAAGATTCTGATAGACGAGGTTCTCGGCGGCGGGCGTGTCGAAGGCGGGATCGATCTCGCGAAGCAGGATCATTCCGGTCGACGCCGTCCCGGTGAGCATCCCGTACATGACGAGGAACTGCTCCTCGGAGTATTCCGGGAACATCTTCCGGCAAATGAATCTGATATAGAAATAGGTCGCGAAAGCGCCGACGAGGCCCATGATGATGATGACCGGCCAGTAGTCCTTGAGGACGCTGATCTTAATGGCGGCGATGCCGGCGACGATCATCAGATCGAAGAAGAACCCGCTGATCCTCGCCATCAAAAAGCCGCTGATATACTGCTTTTTGATGACGCCCTTCTTCCTGAGCAGGTTGTTCAGGAATTTGATGAGAGTCGCCATGAGCACTCCGAAGAGGAAGTTGAAGCCGTATATCGTCGATTTGAGCCCCTCCGCGAGGCCGCCGAGCAGCTTCATCAGGACTCCGCATATGACGTAGACGCCTGCGACGAGCGCGATCTGGACGGTCAGCTTGTCCATCGATCCTCCGACGGGTATCTCGTCGGCAGAGGCCACCTCCTGATAAAGAAGCGCCTTGTTCTCGTCCTCCTCGTCGGCCGCCTTGATCTTCCGCCTGTGGCGGAGGATGTTGAGGTGGATAACGCCGCCGATCGACGCCGACAGAAAGCCGAGAGCCGCGACCGTCAGACCGAAGCTGCGTCCGCCGGTAAAGCCGTAGTCGTTCTCGTAAACGCTGCCCCAGTTGAGCGCCTGTCCGGTTCCCTGTCCGTATCCGAAGGGGAGCAGAACGCCGGCAGCCGGGAGCAGCCCGGTTATGAAGTTGGCTGCGACAAGCGTGATCGCCATGCCGAGAATTCCCTGGATAAGATAGCCGGATACCGTCGTCACTCCGGTATTGAAGACCTCGGAGCTCCGCTTGCGGGTGAGCGCCCTTCCCGAAGGCTTGAAGGTGACGGCGATGAACCCGAGCGCCAGGCAGTGATATGTAAGAACCTCGAGCTCGGCGGTGCCGCCTCCGCCGAAGAAGGCGGTGTCGAAGATCGACGATCCGTCGCCGAGCTTTTCATACAGGACGGCAACGATAAGGAGCATGAGGCCCCCGAGGACCGACGTCGGAATGAGAGATCTTCTCAGAAATCCGACAGATTTTTTGATGAGGTTGGCAAGCAGAAGGCTGACGAGCAGCACGCCTGTCAGATTGATAAGCCCCCAGGCTTCAGAGTCCCAGAAATTCAGAGTCATTTTGCGAATTACCCCCGACGTGAAGATTGCGGTATCTGTAGAACAGATTCATGTATTTTACCGGATTGAAACGGCTGTTTCCCTTTATCTGATAGATGTTGCCGCCGAAGCGGAGATTCATCTTGTTGCGTCCGAGCGCGGTCACCGACCCGCCGCCGCCGAAGTCGAAGACGAGCTTTTCGGCGGGGCTGCAGTTGATCTCGATACGGTTTCCGTATAACCTGATCTCCGCGCGGTCGCAGAGCTTTTTCTTGTATCTCGCCACAACGACGAGAGAGACTCTCGCGTGATCGGTATAGACCGGCTCCTCGCCGAAATCGGCGGGATCGATCGAGTTGATATATTTTTCCTGCCAGTCGTACCAGTCGGCGACGAACCTGAAGTCTGCGCTGCCCTTTATGAAGGAAAGCTCCTTCGTGGGCAGATACTCGGCGGTCAGTCCGCATCTCTTGCATGTGAGCCGGCAGCCGCTGCTCTCGAATTCCGAAAGCCCGCATTCGGGGCAGATGTATATGACTCTCTCAAGATACTCGGCTCTCTTGCGGTGAGTGAATTTCCCGGTCACCCGGGCCTCGTCGACATAGAGCTCGCTGCAAATGACCGAATAGAGCTCCTCGTCGCTCATAGCCAGATACTCATCCGGCTCAAGGACTCTTGAGACTCCGGCTTTCATCCTGCCTCGGCGGTTGACGTCGCTCCATCTCGGCTGTACACCGTATCCGCCCTCGATCCGGAAAAATGCGACCGGCAGTTTGAGCTTCTTGACGAGCGCCGCGATCGACGGCTTAATATGGACAGTCCTTCCGCTGTAGGTGCGGTTCCCTTCGGGAGCGAGCGCAAGCGTTCCCCCCTCTGAGGCGACCTTCATGCAGTTGATGACGGCTCGCAGGTCGGCGGCCGATTTGTTGATCGGGATGGGAGCGAGATAATACTGCAGAAGCTTTGAGACGAATCCGTTCGAGAAGAGATCCTCAGACGCCACATAATAGACCGGCACGCTGAAGGCAAGCCCGACGAAAAACTGGTCGAAGGATGTCTGATGGTTGAAAAGCACCAGGTGCCCCCTCTTTTTGGCGTCCTTGAATTTCTCGATCCTGATATTGTATACCAGCCTCGACCAGATCCAGAAGAAGGGAGCAAAAAAGTTTCTGACGAAATAATGCCTCGTATGGATCCAGCGGGAGACCTTTTTCCTTACCGGTCTGTCGGATACCTTTTCGACCCTTGTCCTGACGCGGGTCTCTTTTTTGACTATTCTTTTTACGTTGCGTTTTCTGAACAAGCCGGGACTCCTCTTTTCCGAATGAATAACCTGTTTTTGCGTTTAATGTCAGCCCTGAACCGCCCGTGGAGCATCTGCGGATGCCCTGAAGCCGCGGCGGGAATATCTTCAGCCGCCGTGAAGCCGGATGTACTCGCGGTAGACCTTCAGCTGTCCCGCCGGGGAGGCGGCTTCGCAGAAGGCGTCTCCCGCGTCGATTATATCAGCGGGGTCGGCTCCGGCGTGCGGGAGGAGGATACCGAAGGCGCCCCTGAAGGCCCCGATGCCTCCGATCACGAGCGGACTCCCCCGCCTGTATTCTCTCATTGCAGCGCCGATATCAGAGTGAAGCGACGCGCCGGCGAAGAAGCTGCCCGCCTCGTCAAGCGAATAGCCGCTGTTGCAGCATAGTATCCTTGATTTCGCGAGAGCGGTCGAAACTCCACGCGCTTCGGCATAGTCGTAGCCTTCCCGCAGTTTGTCGGGGATCAGAGTCTTTATCACAGGGTGCGGGAGCGTGATCTTGAGCAGGCTGTTTTCCGCGATCGAGGTCATGAACTCGCCGCACATTCCGGTGCTTATGGATATTATCCTTCCGTCCGCGTCGATACGGCAGGCCTTGTTGTATGAGCCGGGCAGAGTCAGGGTAAAAGCGCCCGAAAGGCCGAGAAGTTCCGCGAGGCCGTATATCTCGCACTCCTCGCCGCTCATCGAGTCATAGGCATCGATCACCTCGATCCTTCCCTTTTCTTTCCCCGTCGGCATCGTCCTGACGCCCGGGATAAAGAGCATCGGTATGCCGGAGATCTCCGGAAGGAGAACGGTCTCGGCTCCGTGAGCCGACTCGGTCGGCCCGCAGGGAGCGGTGATGTGATGAACGTGATAGACGCCGACGTTGGAGGTGATCGTGCCCGAAAGCATGACGATCGGTATGTCAGCTTCGGCAAGCCCGCTCTTTTCCACCGTCTCGGCGAGACATTCCCGCAGCGCCTGCTTCAGGACAAGGTTGTTCCCGGTGCTGGCGGTCGATCTGCCTCCCGTCGGTCTTCTTGACGAGACGAGGCATCTGCCCTTTTCCATCAGTCTTGCGCGCATGTTTGAACATCCGCAGTCGACCGAGATGAAGATGAAACTGTCGGTCATTGTCCTGCCCTTTCTGCGGCAACTGTGCGGCGCCGCGCGGGATTTTTCAGCCCAGATCCCCTTCCATTTCGTCGGCGATCTCCGCCATCCTGGCGGCCGCCTCGGCTGGGGCGAGTCTGTCGGCGGCATACGCCTTCCTCAGCAGTGTCGGAGGGATGTTGCCGTCGTATTTCTCGAACACGGGATCCTCGGAGGGAGAGACGAGCGACATGCAGTCGATTCCGTTCCTGCCGGCGTCCTCGGCCATTCTGTGGACGAGATATCTGCCGCTGCCCCCCTCGAGCTTGAAGGTTATGTAGCAGCAGCCCTCGAATTCAACGCCGCTGACCCCGAGACGGCCGGCATTTGCCGTCATGTATTTTCTGAAGGTCCGGAAGGCCCTCGTGCCGAGCCATGGGAAGATGCACCAGGTGTAGCCTCCCAGATGGACGAGCGATTTCTTCAGCATACCGGTGTTGGCGGCAAGATGCCTCGCGTCATCAAGGCGCTTCCGGGCGTTGGGCATGAGATATGGATATACCGTGTCCTCCTCAAGGACGCGGCGCATCCTTTTTAGGATCTTCGTATGTATCTCGCCGAAGTCTCCGGGCCAGGAGATCTCCATCTTTCCGTCGACTTTGTGAACATAGATGAGCTTCCGCCCGACGTCGAGCTCCTCGACCTCCCAGACTCTGCCCGCAAGGGCGAACCTGTCGCCGACCGGGGGAGGAGTCGTGATCGTGCCGATCTCGTCCGAGCCGGCTCTGACGGTATAGTCCTCGCTGTCCTTGAATACGGCGTAGAACTTAAAGCTCGAGAGCAGCCTCTCCCCGGCGAGTCCGACGATCAGCCCCTTTTCCTCGGTCATCTCAAGAAAGTCATGCTCGAGCATCGACATGATCAGCATCCGGTAGTCGTCGCGGGATATCCCGGTGAGCGGAGGGAGAGACAGGATCCGGTCGGCGAGCGCCGAGGGCTTCAGCTCTCCCGACGACGCGAGCACCGACAGCGTCTGGTGAAATGCCAGCGAAAAGGGCAGCGTCTTGAAGTGGGGAGGCTCGATGAACCTTTCCTCTATGTAAAGCTGAATGATGGCGATCGCCCTGAGGAGCTCCCAGGGTATCAGCTGGGGCAGCGGGGTGTTCGGGAGGGGATTCTCCTCCCTGAAGACCTCCATCATCTCGGGCGGCTGACCCCGCCTTCCCGAGCGTCCCAGCCGCTGCAGGAAGCTGGTGACCGAATTCGGAGAGCCGTTCTGGACTATCCTCT
>ONVJ01000052.1 GCA_900321265.1 uncultured Eubacteriales bacterium | reverse complement strand
GCAGCTCCCGAGGTCAACACCACCCCCGCCATGGTGCTCTCCATCGTCGCCCTGGCTCTCGCGGAATTCGGAATCCCCGGTCTCATTCTCGCCATCATAGCGAGAAAGAAGGTAAAGGCATGCCAGGCCGCCGGAGCTCCCCTCGCAGGCAAGCTCAAGGTCGCCAACATCCTCTCCAGAGTAGCCCTGATCCTCAGCATCGTCATGATCGTCTTCTGGTTCATCTACGGGATCGTTATCGGAGCGGCTTTCGCCGCCGCCGGAGCGTCGGGAGTCGACTGGAGTTCTGTTTTCAGCGATCTCTACTGATCCGCGTGTCTTTCCTGCCGCAGCGTTCCGGAGGACCGACCGTCCTCCGGACGGCGGCGGGAAGCCGTTCCCCCCGCCGCGCAGGAATCTGTTCCCTCCGCGGCAGATGAATCGATTCGCGGCGGACCGCCGCGGAAAAGAGGTAAATCATGTACTGTCCAGAATGCGGAAGGCTGATCACGAACGGACGCCCCTTCTGCCCCGAATGCGGCGCGTCTCTCGGAGACTCCGCCGAAAACCAGCCGGCGCAGAAGCCGGTCCCTGTGAGCCCCCGGGTAAACGTTAATCCCGCCTTCATTCTCTCGATAATCGCCGCGGCTCTCTGCCGGACAGGCCTTCCCGGACTGATCCTTTCGGTCATCGCAAAAAAGAAGGTCAGATCATGTACCGACGCCGGAGCCCCGCTTTCGGGGAAGCTCAAGGCGGCAAACATCCTTTCGAAGGTCGCTTTCATCCTCAGCATAGTGATGACCGTCTTCTGGATACTCTATATCGCCTTCGTGATCGCATGGTGCGTATTTATGGTCACCTGGCTGATATCCGAAGCGGGAAACTTCCCCGACTACTTCAACGATCTTTTCGACGCAGTGATCAGACTGTTCTGATCCGCGGTACCACTTTTTTTCACCATCCCGCCGGTCCGCACCCCGACAACCTGTTTTTTCACGCGCAACATCTTCCCCTGCGCGCCGCGGACACGGCCTCCCGCCGGCAGAACGGTTCAGATTTCAGTCTGGCCGCTGCCGTAAACTGAAAAATGGAAGAAAACAAAGGCGGGCTTCTGCTCAACACCCTCATTTCCGACGCGGAACTGAAGACGGTGAGAGAGCTTGAGGCTCCCGGACATCCCTGGCTCTTTGCCGTCATCGGCGGCATCTCGATCAAATCGGTCTTCTGCAGAAGCGCTCTGCTTGTGAGCGACACCGATATCATGACATACGAATTCGACACGGGACACAAGGGACAGAGAGTCTCCTTCGCCGACGTCGAGTCCGCGGCCAACAAGCGGATGTACGGAAACGCGATCCTCCGCCTTACCATGAAGGACGGATCGATCGTAAACATCTTCAGATACACCTTTGCCGTAAACGCACTCTGCGAGGCGACCGCCGGCTTTATCAACCGGATAACCTCGGAAGACGGCGGCATCAGCACCGAAGAGGCCTTCGACGCCGTGAAGGCCGTCTACGAAAAGCAGCTCAGCGTCTGCCCGAAATGCGGACGCGCGCTCTCCTCTCCCGGTGTCGAGTGCATCCACTGCGCGAGCAAGAAGGCGGTCGCCTCAAAACTGCTGGTCTATATCGCGCCCGAGTGGAAGAAGCTCATCGTCACCATACTGCTCTCGGTCGCGACGACCGCCATAGCCCTCGTCCCGCCGATGCTCAACAAGCGTCTGATCGACGATATACTGAAGACTCCCTTCAACGGAAACGAGCGGAGCATGCTCCTTCAGATCGTCTTCATCCTGATCGGGATCCAGATAGTCAGCCATCTCATCGGCTGCATCCGCGGCATAATGCTGAGGAAGGCAGGCGACCGGATCGTCATGCGAATCCGGAACGCCGTCTACGAAAAGGCGCAGTACCTGCCGATGCGCTTCTACGACAAGACCTCGACCGGCGCCGTCATCAACCGCATCAGCGGCGACAGCGCCACGCTTCAGTCCTTCATGCTCCGCATCTCGCAGGAGGTCGTGGTCCAGTTCTTCCAGATGGTCGGCATCATCGTCATCATGCTGATCAAGAACCCGAGGCTCACGCTCTACTCGCTGATCCCGGTGCCTCTCGTCGTAATCGGCGCGAGGATATTCTCGAAGAAGATCAGGCCCTTCTACCTCCGCATCTGGCGCAGATGGACCTCGGTCACCTCTGTCCTCACCGACACGATCCCGGGAGTCAGAGTGGTCAAGTCCTTCACCAACGAGCAGAACTCGACCGAGAGATTCAAGGACAAGAACGCCGAGTGGTACCGCACCGACGCCTCGGCCGCCAAGATCCTCCACGCCTTCCCGGCGACGGTCGGAACGCTGATCGGCCTGGGATCGATCCTGATCTGGTGGGTCGGCGGAAATCTGGTGCTCAAGGGCGTCGGAGGGATGACCCCCGGTCTTCTGACCGCCTTCATCTCATACGCGTCGATGTTCTACGGCCCGGTGACCTTCTTCGCCAACCTCAACGATTCCTACCAGAGCGCCCTCGCGTCCGCCGAGAGGATCCTCGACATCCTCGACGCCGAGCCCGAGCATGACTTCGGAAAGGGCAACGTACTTCCGAAGATGGAGGGAAAGATCGAGTTCAGGAACGTAAGCTTCTCCTTCGACCGCACCAAGAAAACGCTGAAAAATATCAACCTTTCGATAGAACCCGGGGACATCGTGGGCATCGTAGGAACGACAGGATCTGGCAAATCGACGCTCGTCAACCTCTTTTTGCGCTACTACGACAACTATGACGGCGAGATACTCGTCGACGGCGTCGACATCCGCAAGATAGACATGCACTACTACCGCGGACAGATCGGCTTCGTCCAGCAGGAACCGCTGATGTTCCATGACACCATATTCAACAACATCGCCTACGGCCTGCCCGACTGCCCGGTCGAACGTGTGCTGCAGGCCGCCGACGTCGCCAACGCCCACAACTTCATCGTCCGCCAGCCAGACGGCTATGACGCCGTCCTGGGCGAGCGCGGCGTAGGTCTGTCGGGCGGCGAGCGCCAGAGAGTCTCGATCGCCCGCGCCGTCCTCCGCAACCCGTCGATACTCGTCTTTGACGAGGCGACGGCATCGGTCGACTCCGAGACCGAACATCTCATCCAGGAGGCCATCGAGCGGCTGATCGCCGGCAGAACGACGATCATGATCGCTCACCGGCTGTCGACTCTCTCCCGCGCCAACAAGATCGTCGTCGTCGACAACGGCGAGATCATCGAGTGCGGCCCGCCCGATGAGCTGCTGGCCCTGAAGGGCAAATACTACCGCCTCGTCGAGATCCAGTCGATGTCCGAAAAGCTCACCGCCGCCAAGGCCGAGCACCACTTCGAATGAGGAGGCGGAAAAATGTCACTGAAATTTCTTGACAAGACGGCAAAGATCGAGCTGACCGACGTCTACAACGTCAGGCTGACGCTCGCCGACGGCACTGTTTACGAAAAAGCCGAGCTCCGGCGCCTCTTCCCGATCTCAGACAGGGAAAACTGGGTCTCGGTGATCGACACCGACGAGCAGGAGATCGCCATCATCCGCAGCTACGACGACATAACCCCCGAATCGGCCGCTGCCGTCAAAGCCTGCTTCAACGATTACTACCTGATACCCAAGATCACGAAGATCATCGAGTGCAACGACAAGACCGGGATGCTGAAGATCGCCGCCGAGACCGACCACGGTCCGACCGTCTTCAGAATCCGGAACCGCCACAACGACATGAAGATCTACGACCCCGACCGCGTCATCATCCGCGACTCGGACGACAACCGGTATGAGATCGAAAGCCTTGAGAAGCTTGACCGGAAGAGCTGGCTCCTCATAGCGAGTTTCCTGTAAAACCTGAAAAACACTGCACCACAAAAAAAGGAGAAAAACATGAAGAAAGCACTGGCTGTGACGATCATCGCCGTGATGCTCGTCTCTCTTCTCGCGACAGGCACCGGAGCGGTCTTTGAGACCGACTTCAACGACCTGAAGTTCACCGTTGTCGTTCAGGAAATGGGCGGCATAAACATGATCGACGACGATCTCCTCCTCTACGGAAAATACTGTATGAGAGGATTCACCGTCTCCCCCGACGGAAAATACGCCTTCGGAGGCTTCCTTAATCCCGGCAACTCTTCCGCCGTCGTGCGCTTCAACCTCGAGACCGGACATGCAGACGCATATTATCAGTATGCCCAGACAGAGGGCTCGTCGGTCGGGACGGTGTCCTACCCGAAGGGAATGGACTGCGACGACCGCGGATATCTCTACGTCGGTCTCGCCTACAACCCCAACAAGGTCCGCGCCTACTTCTCGGTCCTCGACTATGAGACCGTCAAGGACGACATGATGAAGACCGTTTCGGTCACCTCCGTCTTCTACGACGAAGCCAACACCAAGATCGGCGTCAACGGCCTCAAGGTCAAGAACATCAACGGCAGATACCTCTGCTACATCATCCTCAACTACGACGAGGACTATCTCTACAGATACGACGTCACGACTCCCGAAACGCCGGTGCTCGACACCTCCTTCGGAACGAACGGAAGAGTCGATCTCCAGAAGCTCAGCGTCGACACCGGAGCCTTCGCCGACTGCAACTATCTTGACATCGGCGACGACGGATCGATCTACATCGCCTACAAATCCGCCGGCGGCGCCGGACTCGCCAAGCTCAGCGAGGACGGCAACACCGTTCTCGGACAGGTCGAGCAGGCCAAGGGCTACGGCGTCTGCATCGTCGACGACTATGTGCTCTGCTCCGGCCAGTCGTCTCCATGCGAGATAGTCGTCTATTCGATGAACGACTTCTCCAAGGTGACCTCCTTCGCCATCACCAAGGAAAACACCCTCCTTCCCTACGCCGAGAGCTATGATCTCGCCTTCGTGGATCCGATCAACTCGATCGTCACCATGAGATACTGCGGCGGCGTGCTCTACCTCGCCGACCAGGGCTCGGGGGCCTCCGACGTCGACCAGGTCTTCGCGGTCGGTCTTACCGATGAAGGAAAGACAAAGGTCGCCGCGATGGCAGCGGTCCTTGAGGCCAACGCCAAGGCTCTCAACGAAGAGACCACGGCGGCAGTGACCACCGCAGAGATCACCACCAAGCCCGAGGAAACAACGGCTGCCGCCGAACCCGAGGCCACCACCGCCGAAGAGCCGGTCACCTCCGCCGAAGCCGCCGCTCCCGAAGTCACCACCGCCGGGACCGAGACGAAGGACAGCGGATGCAAGTCGTCCGCCGCCGCTCTCCTTCCCGCGGTCGCGATCCTCGGCTG
>ONVJ01000054.1 GCA_900321265.1 uncultured Eubacteriales bacterium | reverse complement strand
TTTTCAGAGAAGGAGGCGGGGACAAGGAGCACCGGCGAATAGTATCCGTTGATGAACCTCGATATGAACTCGTCGACGGCGTAGGTCGCGAACTGATCCGATCCCGCCGCGATCAGAAGGTCGCCGGTAGCCGGATCGGCCTCTATCAGAGTGTCGACGCTTCCGAGGTAGGCGGTGTTCTTTTTCACGATGTCACGTGCCGCCTTGCCGATGACGATCTCGCGGCCCGCGCGGGGCTTCGAGTCGGTCGTGACCTCAAGTTCCGCCTTCAGATATTTCTTTATTGCCTTCGCGAGAGTCTCGGCTGCCGTCTTCAGTGTGCTGCTGCCGGCGGGATAGACGATCCTGTATTCAGACAGCGTCGCGGTATCGGGTATGAGCAGCGGCTCGGAGTTCTCCCCGGAATGGTAGACGTCCTTCTTCCAGACGGCGCACTTCTCTCCGCCGATCTCCTCGAAGGAGAGATCGGTGCAGAAGCGATCGACCGCCAGGGCGAGCGTCTCGGGGGTGTGGGCGGCGATGACGATCTTCGGGCCGACCGTCACGATCGCGTAGTCGGAGACTCCGATCCTGCTCATGACGTCGGCGGTCTCCTGCCTCGACGTGTATCCGAGGAGTATCTCGGCGTAGGATGAGGGATCCTCGTCCGCCTTGACCCAGTCGGTACCGATCGACAGATATTTGTTTCCGGTCTCCGCGGTGAAGGTCCTCGTGATCTTCTGAAGGAGAGCGATCACCTCGTCGGAGGTGATATCGGGTCTGACGAGCTTATACGGCGCGTCGGATCCGGTCAGAATAACGACCGGCTCGGCCGGTCCGTCGAAGTACCCTGCGGGGATGGCGGTAGTTTCCGGGAGGGTATCCGGCGCCGTCGTGACCTCGCCCTTTCCTCCTCCGGCGCAGGCGGCAAGCGAGAGAAGCATGGCTGCGGCAAGCAGCGCCGCGGAAGCGGTCTTTATCATTTTCTTCATCATCATTTTTTTGCTCCTCCCTTTCCGTACTTCTCGGCGTCGGCCCTGCGGATCTCGGTCCGCCTGATCTTGCCGCTGAAGGTCTTCGGCAGCGCGTCGGTGAACTCGACGATCCTCGGGTATTTGTAGGGCGCCGTATTCTTCTTTACGAAATTCTGGAGCTCCTTCACGAGCTCGGGCGAGCCCTCGTATCCCGGGCGCAGCACGACCGTGGCCTTTACCAGGAAGCCCCTGATCCCCTGGGGGTCGGGGACTCCGGTCACGGCGGCCTCGAGCACCGCGGGATGCTCGATCAGCACCGATTCGATCTCGAAGGGGCCTATGCGGTAGCCCGACGACTTGATTATGTCGTCGTTCCTTCCGACATAGCGGAAGAGGCCCTTTTCGTCGCGGTAGGCGGTGTCGCCGGTGTGGTACCAGCCGCCCCTGTATGCCTCGGCCGTCTCGGCCTCGTTGAAATTGTAGTTCACGACAAGCCCGCAGGGCCGGTCCTTTTCGCGGTCGGGGACTCTTACGCAGATCTCCCCGGTCACGCCGCGCGGGACGGGAGCGCAGTCCTCGTCGATGATGTGAACGTCGTATCCCGGGACCGGCAGACCGATCGCGCCGGGCGTAGGCTCGGTCCAGGGATAGAGCGTCGCGATCATTACCGGCGACTCAGACTGGCCGAAGCCCTCGTAGATCTTGTGTCCGGTGCGGCGGAGCCACTCGTTGTAGATGTCGGGCCCCAGCGCCTCGCCGGCGGTGTTGCAGTGGGTGAGGCTTGAAAGATCGTATTTTTCGACGTCGGCCTGAAGTATCATCCGGTACATCGTGGGAGGGACGCAGAAGGTGGTGACACGGTATTTTTCAATTACAGACAGTATCGCGTCGGCGTTGAACTTCGCGAAATCATAGACCATAACGGCCGATTCGGCCAGCCACTGACCGTACACCTTGCCCCACATCGCCTTCATCCAGCCGGTGTCCGAGACGGTGAAATGAAGTCCGCCGTCGACGCACCTGTGCCAGAAGACGCCGGTCATGATATGCCCCAGCGGATAACGGAAGTCGTGGGTGATTATCTTGGGATATCCCGTCGTCCCCGACGAGAAGCAGAGGAACATCGTGTCGCCGGCCTTAGTGGCCCCCTCTCCGACCGGTCTTTCCCATTCGGCGGGAGTCGCCTCGAACTCGCGGTCGAAGGAACGCCAGCCCGGTACCTCCGCGGAGCCGGTGACGAACTTCATCTCCACCGTTTCGCAGTCGGCGGCTCCCTCGTCGAAGTGGGCGGTGCAGCCGTCCTCTCCGGTGACGATGACGCATCTGATCTTCGCTGCGTTGCAGCGGTAGACGTAGTCCTTCGCCATCAGCATCGAGGTCGCCTGGACCTCCTCGGCCCCGATCTTGTGCAGGCCCATCAGCAGTATCCAGAAATAATAATGCCTTTTTAAGACGAGCAGCACACGGTCTCCCTTGCGGATACCGATCCGCCTGAGGAAGTTCGCGGCCCTGTCGGATTCCCTCGATATGTCAGCGAAGCTGAAGATCTTCTCCTCCCCGCCGTTCCCGAGCCAGACCAGGGCGCGCTTGTCCGGCTTCTCGCGCCCGAGGACGTCGATGACGTCGTAGGCGAAATTGAAGTCGTCGGGGCAGGTGATACGGTAGTTCTGCTGCGCGTCCTTCAGCGACGCGAAGGAGTCGCGGTCCCGTCCGGTGTATCTTTCGTAGATTGCCATGTCGTGATTCCCGATGTCAGAATAATAATGTCTCCCCGCTCACCGGATAACGATGGCAAGGAATGTCGCCGGACCGTCGCCGACCGATTTGAGCGCGTGGGGGTTCGAGGAGTCGAAGTAGGCGCTGTCGCCCTCCTCCATGAGGTACTCCTCTCCCCCGACGTAGAGTATCATCTTTCCCGAGACCATGTACTCGAACTCCTGCCCCGGGTGGCTGTTGAGCACCGGGACGCCCTCGCGAGGCTCGACGGTAACGAGGAAGGGCTCTGCCTTCTTGTTCCTGAAGGGGAAGGCGAGGTGCTTGTAGCCGTATGCCGCGTTCCGGGTGATGTCGTAGCCCTGCCCCTTCTTGACGAAGGTGCAGACCGAAAGCTTCGGCGACTCGCCGCTCATCAGGTCGTGGACGTCGATGCCCAGGATGTCGGCCGCCTCGCAGAGAAAGCTGATCTGGAAATCGCGCTCGCCGCGTTCGTATGAGCGGTAGTCGTCGAGCGAAACGTTGAGACGCTTCGCCATATCCTCGGGCGAGATCTCGCAGATCTCGCGCATGTCGGACAGGCGCAGACCTATTTCTTTGAGTGATTCCTGACGTGATGCGGACATTTCATATCCTCCGGAAAGCGCCGCGCGGGCGCAGATATTGTTCAGCCGAATTCGTACCCGAGTTCGATAGCCTTGATATTGAACTCGTACAGATCCTTGTGCTTGGCCGACACGACCTTCGCCATCGCGGCGGGGATGTCCTTTTTGTCGATGACGGCGCTGTGTTCGATGACGCTGCCGAGCAGTATCATGTTGGCGATGCCGTCGAACCCGCGCTCGGTCGAGAGAGCCGTCGACGGAACGTAGTGAACGGTGACGTCCTTCCTCTCGACCTTGCGGTCGACGAGGGAGGAATCGACGTATATCTCGCCGCCCGGAACGACCGCCGGCTCGAATTTGTCGAGAGAGGGGCGGTTCATGGCGATGAGGATGTCGGGTTCGGTGACGATCGGCGAGCCGACCGGCTCGTCGGATATGATCACCGAGCAGTTGCAGGTGCCGCCGCGCATCTCGGGGCCGTAGGATGGCAGCCAGCTCAGCTGTCTGTCCTCAAGGAGCGCCGCGTAGGCGAGGAATTTGCCGGTGAAAAGGACTCCCTGTCCTCCGAATCCGGCTATCAGTATGTTCTTCGTCATCTGTCCTTCCTCCCTTCCTCACTTCTTCTCTTCGGCGTATTTGTCCTTGTAGACGCCGAGAGGATAGTATTCTATCATATTCTCCTCCGACCACTTCATCGCCTTCTCGGGCGTCATGCCCCAGTTGGTCGGGCAGGTGGATATGACCTCGATGAGGGAGAATCCCTTCTTTTCGGTCTGGTAGGTGAAGGCCTTCTTTATGGCGCGTCCCGCCGCGCGGATATTCTTCACGCTCGTGATCGCGACTCTCTCAAGGTAGGCCGGACCGTCGAGCTGCGAGAGCATCTCGCAGACCTTTACAGGGTATCCGACCGCCGAAACGTCGCGTCCGTAGGGGGATGTCTGCGTGACCTGTCCCGGGAGGGAGGTCGGCGCCATCTGGCCGCCGGTCATTCCGTAGATCGCGTTGTTGACGAATATGACGGTGATGTTCTCGCCTCTCGCGGCCGAATGGACCGTCTCGGCGGTTCCGATGGCGGCAAGGTCGCCGTCGCCCTGATATGTGAAGACGATATTGTCGGGGTTGGCGCGCTTGACGCCGGTGGCGACGGCGGGAGCCCTTCCGTGGGCCGCCTGGACCATGTCGACGTTGAAATAATTATAGGCGAATACCGAGCATCCGACCGATGCCACTCCGACCGTCTTTCCCTCGATGCCGAGCGAGTCGATCGCTTCGGCGACGAGGCGGTGGATTATCCCGTGCCCGCATCCGGGGCAGTAGTGCATCGGAACGTCGATCAGCGCGTGCGGTCTTTCAATGATCTTTTCCATGACCTTCAAATACCTCCTTTGATCCTGGCGTCGGCCGCGCGGATCGCGGCGAGCACCTCTGCGGGAGACGGGATCATTCCGCCCACCCTCGAGCAGAGGGTGACGGGACGCGTGCATTTAATCGCCAGCTCGACGTCCTCTATCATCTGCCCCATCGAGAGCTCGACCGAGATGAACTCGCGTGCGGTCGCGGCGCGGGCGAGCAGGGCCTCCTTCGGGAAGGGCCAGAGGGTGATCGGGCGGAACATGCCGGCCTTTATGCCTTCGGCTCTGGCTGCCTTGACGGCGTTCTTCGCCACTCTGGCCGAGATGCCGAATCCGACCGTGACGACGTCGGCGTCGTCGCAGAGATATTCCTCGTACGCAACCTCATTCTTCTCGATCTCGGCGTACCGTCTGTACCTGTCGAGGTTCCAGCGCTCGAGCTCATCGGGGGTCAGCGAGAGAGAATTGATTATGTTGTGCTTTCTCTTCATTCCGGTGCCGGTCAGCGCCCAGGGCTTTTCTGTCTTTTCCCCGGTGCTCTCCTCAAGGAGGACGGGCTCCATCATCTGGCCCATAGTTCCGTCGGCGAGCAGCATGCAGGGAATGCGGTATTTGTCCGCGAGATCGAATCCGCGGACGGTGAGAGCCGCCATCTCCTGGACCGAAGCCGGGGCCAGAACGAGCAGATGGTAGTCGCCGTGGCCTCCGCCTCTGGTGGCCTGGAAATAATCCGACTGCGAGGGCTGGATCCCTCCGAGTCCGGGGCCTCCGCGCTGCACGTTGACGATCAGCGCCGGAAGATCGCATCCGGCCATGTAGGAGATACCCTCGCCCTTGAGCGAGATGCCTGGACTCGAGGAGGATGTCATGACCCTGACGCCGGCCGACGCCGCGCCAATGACCATGTTGATCGCGGCGATCTCAGACTCGGCCTGGAGGAAGGTCCCGCCGATCTTAGGCATCCGCTTCGCCATGTAGGCGGCGATCTCGGTCTGAGGTGTGATGGGGTATCCGAAATAATGTCTGCATCCGCAGGAGATCGCCGCCTCGGCGATCGCCTCGTTGCCCTTCATAAGTACCTTCTGTGCCATTTTTCCGCCTCCGTCATCTGCTCACGACTATGCGTATCACGCAGTCGGGACAGATCGTCGCGCAGCTCGCGCAGCCGATGCACTCTTCGGGCGTTTTTATGCCCGCGGGGTGATGCCCCTGGGCGTTGATCCGGTTCTGATCCATCGCGAGCAGCGACTTCGGACAGGCGGTGACGCAGAGTCCGCAGCCCTTGCAGCGATCGGCATCGAATGTTATCTTTACCATGGAAAACGCTCCTGTTTTATAGTTTTTTCCTGTTTTTTGCCTTTTTTGTCTGTTTTTTCCCGCCCGGGGGGCGCTCAGCCCCCGTTGGCGACGCCGCCGTGGGAGATGGTGTACTCGAGAGGCAGGAGGGGATGTCCGGCGGGGACTCTGCCGAGGAGCTCCCGGCAGACTTCCGGTCTCGCGGCGGTGAAGACGACCGGCACGCCGAAAATATCCGCCGTCTCCCGGGCGACCTCAAGTCCCCTGAGGACGTCGTCAGCCGTCGTCTCGCTGCCGAGGTTCGCGCAGTTGACGATCCCGGTCACCGGCAGTCCGCAGGCGCCGGATATCTCGCGCAGGACCTCCGCGGCGTCCGCAGCGGTCGATGTCAGAGGGCGGAAGCTGTTGACGACCGCCAGCATGTCGAAATCCCCCTCGCAAAGGAGAGCGGGCGAGTACCGGCCGAGCGCAAGCGCGCCCCTGTCGTCCCCGCCGACGTCGATGACGACGCGCAGCTCCCTGTCCTCGGTGATCCGGTATGCCGACTGCGGCATCGCGGGAAGGTCGACGTTCGTCGACGCGTATTCCGAGGTGATCAGCTCGGCGCCCATGCTCCTTATGAGCTCCTCGCTGTCTCGGGTCCTGAAGTAGGGATTGACGATGTCGAGGTCGGCGAGCGCCGTCCTGTCACCGGGATATTTCCTCCTGAGCAGTTCGGTCCAGCCGAGGGCGACGGTGCTCTTCCCGCTTCCGTAGTGACCGCAGAAGAGGGTCACGCGTTTTCGCGGGACGGGAAGCGGGATCCCCCGCGAGTATTCGAAAAAGTCGCGCACCTGACCAGGGTCAGTCGACGGTCACCGTCCAGCCGAAGGGATCCGGGATCTTGCCCCACTGGATGCCGGTGACGGTGTCATAGAGCTTCTGGCTGACCGGTCCGATCGATCCGTCGCCGATCGTCATGACCTCGTCGATGTAGCGGAGCTTTCCGACCGGCGAGATGACGGCGGCGGTGCCGCTGCCGAAGACCTCCTCGAGCGTCCCGTTCTTCTGGGCGTCGAGCAGCTCGTAGACCGAGACCTTTCTCTCCTCTACAGGAAGTCCCCAGTGTTTGCAGACGTGGATGACCGAATCCCTCGTGATGCCGGGGAGGATCGATCCGTTCAGCATCGGGGTGACGATCTTTCCGGCGATCTTGAAGAAGATGTTCATGGCGCCGACTTCCTCGATGTACTTTCTCTCGACTCCGTCGAGCCAGAGCACCTGGGAGTAGCCGTCGTCATGCGCCTTGACCTGAGCGGCAAGCGAGCAGGCGTAGTTGCCGCCCGTCTTCGCGAATCCCATTCCGCCTCTTACCGCGCGTACGTAGTCGTCCTCGATCCAGATGCCGACCGGCTTGAGGCCGCTGGCGTAGTAGGCTCCCGAAGGAGAAAGGATAATGCAGAACAGATAAGTCTTGGACGGGGCGACGCCGAGGAAGGCGTCGGTCGCGATGATGAAGGGGCGTATGTAGAGAGAGGTGTCGGGCTCGGAGGGGATCCAGTCGCGGTCGACCGAGACGATCGCCTTCACCGCCTCGACGAAATCCTCTTCGGGAAGCTCGGGTATGCAGAGTCTCCTGTTCGAGTTGTTCGTCCTGCGGGCGTTCATTATCGGTCTGAACAGGCGGATCTTTCCGTCGACTCCCCTGTAGGCCTTGAGGCCCTCGAACATCTCCTGGCCGTAGTGGAAGACGACGCAGGCGGGCGAGAGGGTGATGTCGTGGAAGGGCTCGATCCTGGCGTCATGCCAGCCGATCCCCTCGGTGTAGTTCATGCAGAACATGTGGTCGGTAAAGATCTTGCCGAATCCGAGGTTCTTTCCGTCCGGCTTCTTTGCCGGATGATCCGTCAGTGTGATTTTGATATCAAGCATTGCTGATACCTCCCGTTTGTATATGCAATAAATTTTGATTGCCAGGATTTGACTGCGTTTCGCGCGTTCACTGTCCGGCGAGCGGTCCGTCCGGGTCCTTCAGCATCTCGGTGCCCGCCTGCCTCATTTTGTATTTCAGGATCTTGCCGGCGTCGTTCATCGGGAAGGCGTCGCAGATGTAGATATACCTCGGGACCTTGTGGCGGGCTATTCTCTGTTCCGCGAAGCTGCGGAGCTCGGCGACCGTCACCTTCGAGCCCTCGTTCGGTATGATCCAGGCCATGCACTCCTCGCCGTAGCGTTCGTCGGGGACACCGACGACCTGGACGTCGCGGACGTCCGGGTGGGTGTAGTAGAACTCCTCGATCTCGCGGGGGTAGAGGTTCTCGCCTCCCCGGATGATCATGTCCTTGATGCGTCCGGTGATGCGGTAGTTGCCCTCCGGGTCGCGGCAGGCGATGTCTCCGGTATGGAGCCAGCCCTCGCCGTCGATCGCCTCCCTGGTCGCGGCCGGCATCTTGTAGTAGCCCTTCATTAGATTGTATCCGCGGGCGACGAACTCGCCGTTCCGTCCGTCGGGCAGATCCTCCCCGGTGGCCGGATCGACGATCTTGCACTCGATGTTCGGGAAGGCGTGTCCCACCGTCTCGGTCCTGACCGTCAGGCTGTCGTCGACGGCGCTCATCGTGCAGCCGGGGGCCGCTTCGGTCTGTCCGTAGACGCTGACGATCTCCCGCATGTTCATGTCTGCCGCCGCCATACGCATGAGCTCGGGCGGGCAGTTCGATCCCGCCATGATGCCGGTGCGGATCGAGGAGAAGTCGGTCGAGGGAAAATCGGGATGCTGGCGCATCGCGATGAACATCGTCGGAACGCCGTTGAAGCAGGTGATCTTCTCGCGCATGACGCAGGCGAGCGAGGATTTCGGGCTGAAATAGGGCATCGGAAGCAGTGTTCCGCCGTGAGTCATGATCGACGTCATAGAGAGCACCATGCCGAAGCAGTGGAACATCGGGACCTGGACCATCATCCGGTCGGCGGTCGAGAGATCCATCCGGTCGCCGATGCACTTTCCGTTGTTGACGATGTTGCGGTGGGTGAGCATGACTCCCTTCGGGAAGCCTGTCGTGCCCGACGTGTACTGCATGTTCGCGACGTCGTCGGGACCGATCGAGGCCGATCTTCTGGCGACCTCCTCGATCGGGACCCGCGCTCCGGCGAGGTTCGCGTCCTCCCAGGTGCTCCCGCCCTTCATCGAGAATCCGACGGTGACGATGTTGCGGAGGAA
>ONVJ01000168.1 GCA_900321265.1 uncultured Eubacteriales bacterium | reverse complement strand
GCTTGTCTCGGTGACGGCGCTGCAGCGTCTGACAAAGATTGGTGTTAACTGCCTGCGTGTCTCGGTCCAGACCACTTCGTCCTCCCTGACCGGCATCGGATATGTTTCCAACGCTGGGGTAAGGACAAGCGATGAAAAGAAAGCCCAGCTTGACGCTCTCCTGGATACCGCTGTAGACAACGCGACAAAACAGGGGATCTACGTGATCATCGACTGGGGCGTTCTCAACGAGAATCCGAATATTTATGCGGATGAGGCTGCGGACTTCTTCGGAAGGCTTGCCGAAAAATACCGGGACAATCCGCATGTGCTCTTCGAGATCTGCAACGAGCCCAACGACACCTGGGGGACAAAGAACGGCGCAGAACACAGCGTAAAGGCCTACGAGGAAAAGATCATAGGCGTTATCAGGGCGTCCGGAGCCGAAAACATAATTGTATGCGCTCCCAACGCCAGCGCAACCGCGCTTTCTACATATGCAACCGGCAAAGGCGACGATCCGGTGGACGATCCCATAGCTGCCGAGCTAGGCTGGAACATAGCATATACCTTCCACTGCTATCCCTACAATTATCCCTGGGATGACAAGAACTCCACCTCATACGGATGGAAGCTGCGCGACGCTCTCGCCTCCGGTCTCACCGTCGTCACGACCGAAATGAGTCCGATCAAGGCGAATCTTACCGAAAACAGGGACGAGACGGTCTATGATCTCGCCGAATCCGCCAAGTTTTTGAACTACTACCTGGAAAACGATCTCGGGTTCTGCTACTTCAGATACAACTCAAGCTCCGCGTCGTCGCCGCTCTCTCAGTGGATATTGTTCAAGCCGGGAGTCCTCCCGTCGGACGCATGGGACAAAGACGATCTGACCGAATGCGGGAAATGGTTTTACGACATCATGACCTCGGACGGAATCATCAACGCCGCGGATTTCAAGACTCCGCGGCACCAATAAAACTCAGGACGGAAAAGAAAATGAAAGCTGTTTTGATCACAGATAACAATCATCTTGTATGGAGCGATGTCCCGGATCCTGTAATCAGACCGGACGAGTGTCTTGTAAAGATCAGAGCCGCCGCTCTCAACCGGGCGGATCTCATGCAGAGAGAGGGAAACTATCCGCCTCCTCCCGGATGCCCCGAGTGGATGGGGCTTGAGATCGCCGGAGAGGTGGTCTCGGTCGGTCCGGAAGCTGCATCGAGATCGTCGGTAAAGCCGGGAGACATGGTATGTGCGCTGCTCGGAGGAGGCGGATACGCCGAATACGCCGCGGTGAGATACGATATGCTCATGCCGGTCCCCGAAGGCGTATCGCTCATCGAGGCAGCCGCGATCCCCGAGGCTTTTGCCACGGCATACCTGAATCTCTTCATCGAAGGCGGACTCATGCCGGGAAACACTCTCCTCATGCACGCCGGAGCATCAGGGCTCGCGAGCGTTGTCATCCCGATGGCGAAGGCCTTCGGCGCACGCGTTATCACATCGGTGCTGTCTGATTCGATCGCCAAGTCTATCGCTCACCTTCATGCCGACGTCATAATCAACACGTCAAAGGAAAATCCGGCCGATGTGCTGAAGGCGGAGCTTGAAGCCGGACATCCGGTCGACGTCGCCATCGACTGCCTGGGCGGCCGGATGATGGGGCCCTGTCTGCCTTATATGCAGAGGGGCGGAAGATGGATAATGATCGCGACTCTTGCCGGTGACATGACCGAGATCGATCTGCGCAACGTTTACGTGCGCAACGTCAGAATAATCGGAAGCACTCTCAGGTCAAGGACCCCCGCGGTCAAGGCCGAGATCCTTGCCTCGCTGGTGCGCGACGTCTGGCCGAAGGTGACTTCGGGTGAGATCAGGCCAACCGTATACAAAGTCCTTCCGATCGAGAGCGCCGAGGAGGCTCAGGACATCCTTTACCGCGGAGAAAACGTCGGTAAGGTCGTCATGACCGTCGGCTGACCGCAGGAGGAGAAGAGAGAGAATGTCAAGACGAGAGGAATTGCTTGAAAAGTTTATCTGTTTTGAGGACGAGACGGCACAT
>ONVJ01000149.1 GCA_900321265.1 uncultured Eubacteriales bacterium | reverse complement strand
GGCTCGACCATCCAGAATTCGGCCGCGTGGCGCTGGGTGTAGCTCCGCTCGGCCCTGAAGGTCGGACCGAAGGTGTAGACCTTTGCAAAGGCCATCGCGAAGGTCTCGACGTTCAGCTGCCCCGACACCGTCAGCCCCGTCTTCTTGCCGAAGAAATCCTTCGACCAGTCGATCTCTCCCTCGGGAGTGCGGGGAAGGTCGTCGGGATCGAGGGTGGTGACGCGGAACATCTCTCCGGCGCCTTCGCAGTCGGAACCGGTGATGAGTGGCGTGTGTACGTATACGAAGCCGTTCTCGTTGAAGAAGCTGTGGATGGCGTAGGCCGCCTTAGATCTCACCCTGAAGACCGCGCTGAAGGTGTTCGTCCTCGGGCGGAGATGGGCGATCGTTCTCAGATATTCAAGCGAGTGGCGCTTTTTCTGGAGCGGGTAGTCGGGCGTCGAGGCTCCCTCGAGCTCGACCTTCGTCGCTTTCATCTCAAAGGGCTGCTGGGCCCCCGGGGTGAGCTCGATGACGCCGGTGCAGACGAAGGAGGCGCCTACGTTCTGCTTTACCGTTTCGGTGTAGTTGTCAAGCTTGTCGGCCTCGAGAACGACCTGGAGGTTCGAGAAGAAGGAGCCGTCGTTGAGGGTCAGAAAACCGAAGCTGTTGCTTGCCCTGATCGATCTTGTCCAGCCCGCGACCGTGATCTCTTTTCCCGAGAAAAGTGACGGGTCGGCGTATATTTCCTTAATGGTGGTACGTTTCATTCTTTTGTTCCTTTGCCGGTTGATTAAGATGGCGCCCGGGATCCGCGAAAAGGGCTCTCGGGCGGAAAAATGAATTAAGAAGACGCGAAAAATGCAGAATTTGATATTTAATGAGCAATATTATAGCACATAACGGGATTTTTTACAAGTGTTTTTTATCGATTATTCAAAACGCCCCGGTGATCCGGCTGACGTGAGCCGGGCGGGAGAGGGATTTCAGGCTTTCCAGAAGTTCCCGAGGTCATCCCTGAGTTCCGCCGTCCCGCCGTAGAACCTGATATCCTTCCAGTGGGGAGGCATCAGTCTTCTGTATCTCTCCTCCGAATACCTCCGGTCGACGAGGATCACGCAGCCTTTGTCTGCATCCTGCCGGATCACACGCCCGGCGGCCTGGAGGACGCTGTTCATCCCCGGGAAGGTGTAGGCGTAGTCGTATCCGCAGCCCGACTTGACGTCGTAGTATTCGCGTATTATGTTGCGCTCGGCCGAGAGGCCGGGGATCCCGGTACCGACTATCACCGTGCCGATGAGGCGGTTCCCCGGGAGATCTATTCCCTCGGAGAAGGACCCGCCGAGGACGCAGAAGCCCACTCTGAGGACTCCCCGGTCGTCGGCAAAGAATCTGAGAAACGCCTCTCTGTCCGCGGCGGTCATGCCAGGCTTCTGGATCGCCGTCCTGACCTTCGGATATCTTTCGGTGAAGGCGGTCGAGACCGCCTCGAGGTATTTGTAGGAAGGGAAGAAGACGATGTAGTTCCCGGCCTTAGCCGCGCAGACCGAGGCGATGACGGCAACGAGTTTTTTTACCGAACGGTCTCTTTCCTCGAGAGTTGTCCCGACCGACGTCACCGCTCCGACAAAGAGGTTCTTCCGCGGGAAGGGGGAGGGAAGCGATATGCCGTATCCCTCTCCGCCTCCTCCGAGAACGTCGGAAAAATACTCGGCCGGCGTAAGGGTGCCCGAGAAGAAGACCGACGCCGACGCCTCCGAAAGGTACTCGCCGAGTCTCGCGGAGGGATCGAGGCAGAAGAGCTCTGCGGTCAGTACGCCCCTGTCGATGTAAATGTATGTCCGGTACTCTCTTCCGAATGCGGCCTCGGCGTCCGCCCATCCGGTACAGGCTCGCAGAAGCGCCGATGCGGCGGCAGCGGCTTCGGGAGAGGAGTGGCTTGCGAGCGGTATGTATCCGGCGCAGAGCCTGGCAAGAGAGGCTGCAGCCTCCCCGAGCTTCGCCGGAGGGTCGGAGGAGAGGTAATAGCCCGATACGAGGCCTTCCTCATCCCGGACCGTAGTGTCTGAGCAGAGGGGGGAGAGGGCATCGAGCTCCTCCTCAAGCCTGACGCAGGCGTCGTAGAGCGGCTCATCCTCCCGCAGATAAGGCATGAGGGCAGAAGTGCAGCCCGCCCTCAGCAGAGCCGAGAAGGCGCTTCTCGCCCTGTCGGGGAGGTTGTGGGCCTCGTCGACCAGAAAGACATATCCGTCCCGAGATTCGCCGCCGAAGAAAGGCTTCAGCCTCGCTGAAGGGCTGAAGGCGTAGTTGCAGTCGCAGATGACGACATCGCATACCGAAGCCAGCTCGAGCGAAAGGTCGTATGGACAGACTCCGTATGCCCTTGCCGTCTGCGAGATGACTCCCGGGGTATATCCTCTCCATCTTTCCAGGAGGGATCTGAGCGCATCCTCCATGGATTTTGCCTTGGCCTTTGTCAGCGGACATGAGTCGGGGTCGCAGAAGAATTCTCCGTCAGGCCGTCTCAGGGGGCAGATATGTTCCTTTGCCGTCAGCATGACGGTCCTCGCGAGAGAACCGCACTTCGCCAGTCTTTTCGCCGCGGCGAAGGCCTCGCGGGCGGCGCTCGTTTTGGCGGTCAGCCAGAAGATACGGCGGAAGCCCTCCTCTGTCACGGCTCTCAGAGCCCCGTAGAGGACGGATACCGTTTTCCCGATCCCGGTCGGCGCCTGAACGAACAGCCGCTTCCCGTGTTTCACCGCAGTATAGGTCTCGTCGATCAGAGTCTTCTGGCCCTCTCTGAGGGAGGTGTGAGGAAACTTCATTTTCCGCAGAGACGGGATGACGGTCTCTGCGCGTCCGATCTCGCAGGATGCTTTGAGGATCTGTCCTGACAGGAGTTTTTCGGTTCTTTTTTTCAGTTCCGGGGCGGACCGGCTTTCGGTGACGTCGGGGGCCGTCCGCGCCGTGAAGCCGGCGTCGGTCCTGACGGTTCTG
>ONVJ01000058.1 GCA_900321265.1 uncultured Eubacteriales bacterium | reverse complement strand
TTAGGGCAAAAACGGCACGGTAACGTGCCGAGAAAAACGTCGCAGGGTTGTTCAAAAACTCGCCTCACGAGTTTCTGAACAACCCCTTTTTTTCAGGATCCGTCTGTTTCGCCAATTATTCGAACAGATCGCCGTATTCGCTGTAGGTAACGTGCCTGTATTCAGACTCGTGACCCTTCATTATCTCGCCTACTTTCTCTTTTACGTCGGCGGGCGACACCTTTCCGATCTCGTAGGCGGTTACTTCGACCCTGCTCATCAGTTCACTGGAATAGACGTAATAAGCTTCTTCCGTACCGTCGTCTATCTTTATTTTAGGATCGTTTGTCAGGTAGAACTCGCAGTAAAGCCCGATCTCGGTGTCGGGATCGTAATAGAATCTGTAATCGGTATACTGAGATTCGTGGTCGGACTTGCCGTGAGTGACGATTTTTGTTTTCAGCTCATAGCCCTTGGCGTTCGGGCAGAGAGAAGAGTTTACGGTGATCTCAAATCTCTCGCAGTAGGTATCGATGGCGGTGGTTGACCTGGTTCCTTTTTCGAAATCTTTTGTCTCCTTGAGGATCGGGAAGGTCTTTGATCCAAGGTTTTCAGGAAGAAAAGTCTTGTCTTCATAGACCTCCGTCATCGGAAAATCATCGACGATGAGTTTTCTGTAGAAGTCGTAAAGCGTATACTTGCCATTGTCGTAAACGATCGCGATATGATCGTCGGCTTCGTCAAGGTTGCCCTTGCGCGCCTCGTCGTATCCGACAAGAGTGTATCTGCAGTGATAGTGGTAATCCTCGCAGTTAAGGAACTCGAAGCGGTAGGATACGACGCCTTTTCCGTCGCCGCGGTCTTCACCGTAGTTGTAGATCAGGTGCGCGTTCTGAAGCGAAGCGGCGTATTTGTACCCTTCTTTTCCGTCGTAATATGTAACTCGCGGACAGGAACCGCCGCCCGATCCGTTTCCGGAATTCCCTGAATCCTCAGAGCCGGGATTTTTGATGTTTATCAGTCCGCATGAAGCGAGCGAGAGGATCATTACGCATGCAAGCGCGAATGAGAGGAGTTTCTTCGGCATAACAGACCTCCGTTAAATCATTTACAGTTTGATTTGGTTTATCCATGAGTATTATACTCAAACGGGAGCGTTTTGTCAAGATTGCTCTTTACACAAATGCCCTGTTGAAAAAAATATTGATTTTTCTATTATTATGTGATAAAATAGTTAAGATATAAGGGAGTAGTCGCGCCTCAGGGCGCGGAGCGGGTCAACAGCACTAAGCCTGCCCGGGGCTTATGGTCCGTTCCTCAGGAGTTCTGCCGCACCGCGGCGTCTCCGATGACAAGACTTATCTGCGCGGCGGGGGGACTTTAGCCTCCGCGGAAAAGCGGAAGGTCTCTTCCCTCCTCTGCCGCGACACATCATTCTGCGGGCAGGGGGTTTTTTATGAAAAACTGCAAAACACTGCGCGCGGCGGAAGGCCGCGCGAAGAAAAAGGAACGGAGGCTCTGATGAAGGAATATCTCAAGAGCGCCGAAGACGTCATCGCCGAGCAGGAAAGCTCGTCGGCCGGCCTGTCCTCCTCCGAGGCGGGCAGACGTCTGTCGATCCACGGAGGCAACCGCCTCGCCGAAGCGAAAAAGGAATCGCTTATCAAAAAGTTCTTTGCCGAGCTTGCCGATCCGATGATCATCATACTTCTCGTCGCAGCCGTGATCTCCACGGTGACCGAGCTCTATGAAGCGAACTGGGCCTTCAAATTCCCGGCCGACGCCGTCATCATCCTTTTCGTCGTCATCGTCAACGCCGTCCTCGGAGTCATTCAGGAGAGCAAGGCCGAAAAGGCGATCGAAGCCCTTCAGAAGATGTCGGCGGCTACGACGAAGGTCATGCGCGACGGAATGATGACCTCGGTCAAGAGCGAAGAGCTCGTCCCCGGCGACGTCGTCCTGCTTGAAGCGGGCGATTCGGTGCCTGCCGACTGCCGCATCATCGAATGCTTCTCTCTCAAGGCAGAAGAGGCGGCGCTCACCGGCGAATCGGTCCCGGTGCTCAAGAAGGCAGAGGCCCTCTCGGCTTCTGGCGACGTGCCGCTCGGCGACCGGAAGAACATGGTCTACATGGGCTCCAATATCGTATACGGACGCTGCAGCGCGATAGTGGTCTCCACCGGAATGAATACCGAGATGGGCAAGATCGCCGGGGCTCTCGCCGCCGCGCGCGACGACGACACTCCGCTGCAAAAGAAGCTCAATCAGCTGAGCGTGATACTCACCTGGCTCGTCCTCGGCATCTGCGCCGTCATCTTCGCGGTACAGCTCATAAGAGAGCTCGTGGTGTCGGGCGGCGACATCAACTTCCTCAAGGTATCTCTGAACTCGCTGATGATAGCCGTCAGCCTTGCCGTCGCGGCGATCCCCGAGGGCCTTGCCGCGGTCGTCACCATCGTCCTTTCGATCGGCGTCACCAAGATGTCGAAGCGCAACGCCGTCATCAGGAAGCTGACCGCCGTCGAGACTCTCGGCTGCACCCAGATCATCTGCTCCGACAAGACCGGTACGCTCACCCAGAACAAGATGACGGTCGTCGATCACTACGGCAGCGACGAAGCCTTTATCGCGACATCCTTCTCGCTCTGCACCGACGCCAAGCTGGCGCCCGGCGCCACAGTCTCGGTCGGCGATCCGACCCAGACCGCCGTCGTCGACTGGGCCGCGAAGATCGGACTTCCCAAGTACGAGCTTGAGGAAAAATACCCGCGCGTCGGAGAAGTTCCCTTCGATTCGGGCAGAAAGATGATGACCACCGTCCACAGAAAGCCCGACGGAGGATATATTCAGCATACGACAGGCGCTCCCGACGTCGTGATCGGAAGATGCACGCATATCTATAAAGACGGAAAGACCGCCCCGATGACCGACGACGACCGCCGCGAGATCGCCGAGGCCAACGCCTCGATGGCCGACCGGGCGCTGCGCGTCCTCGCCGCCTCCTTCAGGGAGACAACCGAGGCTCCCGCCTCCTGCGGACCCGAGATGGAGAACGAACTCGTCTTCTTAGGGCTCGTCGGCATGATCGATCCCGTAAGACCCGAGGTCTTTGACGCGATCGTCCGCTGCCGCGAGGCCGGAATCCGTCCGATAATGATCACCGGCGACCACAAGGCGACGGCATCCGCCATCGCGAGACAGCTGGGGATCCTCTCGGAAGGTCAGGAAGCGCTCACCGGAGCTCAGCTTGACGGGATCAGCGACGAGGACTTCCTCCGCGACCTCGACCGCTACTCGGTCTACGCCAGGGTCCAGCCCGAGCACAAGACCAGGATCGTCACCGCCTGGAAGGCACGCGGCTGCATCACCGCCATGACGGGCGACGGAGTCAACGACGCCCCGTCAATCAAGACCGCCGACATCGGAGTCGGCATGGGGATCACAGGCACCGACGTCACAAAGAACGTCGCAGACATGGTCCTCGCAGACGACAACTTCGCGACGATAGTCTCGGCCGTCGAGGAAGGCAGAAGGATCTACGACAACATCCGCAAGGCGATCCAGTTCCTGCTCTCTTCAAACCTCGCCGAGGTCCTCACCATCTTCATCGCGACGATGATGGGTGTCACGATGCTCCGCCCGACCCACCTGCTCTGGATCAACCTGATCACCGACTGCTTCCCCGCCCTCTCGCTGGGGATGGAGAGCAGCGAGGCGGACGTCATGAAGCGCGAGCCGAGAAAATCCGACGACGGCGTCTTCGCGAACGGGATGGGCTTCGACATCTTCTTCCAGGGGCTCATCGTTACGCTCATCACCCTCGCCTCATTCTTCATAGGTCACGCGATGGAGGGAAACGAATATCTTATCGAGGACGGCCTGAAGGTCAGCAGCGACGGAACTACGATGGCCTTCCTTACGCTGTCGCTCGTCGAGATGTTCCACTCCTTCAACATGAGGTCCCGCCGCGGTTCGATCTTCAGGATGAAGACTCAGAACGTCTGGCTCTGGGGCTCGCTCGGTCTCTCGCTGCTGCTTACGATCGCGGTCATCTATGTCCCCTTCCTCAGACAGGCCTTCAACTTCACCGAGATCTCATTCGCCGAATTCGGAGTCGCGGTAGGGCTTGCGATTCTCATCATACCGGTGATGGAGTTCGTCAAGCTCGTGCAGAGAATAATAGAAAAAAGAAAAAAGAACCGCTGACGGCCATGCCTCGTCTGTCCGGCAGCGGCAGGCATACAGAAGAGAGGGCCGCTGCCTGAGACGGGCCCGAAAGGATGGTGCTCAATTGGCAAAAAACAGCAAAAACAATAAAGACGGCGCGCGCAGGCCGGCGGCGAACGGCAGGTCTGCCGCTGAGGCCGCGGAGAACGCGATGCGTGAGATCGGGAAGAGGGAGAGCGAAGCCTCTCTTCCGGTCCCGGCAAAGAAAAGCCGCGGAGCTGCTTCGGGAAAAACGTCCGGAAAGACCGCCGAAAAGGCCCCGGGCAAGTCGGGAAAGAACGCAGAAAAGAAGAATTCGGGGACAGAGGCGGTCCCCGAATCGTCAAAGCTGATACATCAGTTCATACCCTATCTGATAGGGGTTATCGCGGTATTTCTCACCGCCTGCTTCATTCTCGGGAAGCCGGACGGAGCAATGGGGATCGTCGGCTCGACGCTCAGGAACCTCTTCTGCGGCGTTTTCGGCTGGCCCGCCTTCTTCATTCCTCTGCTTCTCGTCAACCTCGCCGTTTACTGGAGAAAGTACGTCGATCTGCAGATAGTGGGCTGGAAGGTCTCGCTTTCGGTGCTCACCGTCATGTCGATATCGGCCCTGGTCCACAGTTTTATGATATCCTCGACCGTTGCCGGTCAGAAATACCCGCTCTCCGACTGGTCGAAGACGATATTCGGGACGGGCGGAGCCGTCTCAAACTACGCGAACGGCAAGGCACTGTCGGGAGGCGGATTCCTGGGCGGACTCGCCGGGGGATTCATCAGATCGATCTGCGGATCGGTCGGCGCCCCGATAATCATCATCGCGCTCATCACCGTATGCGTGATGTTCTATTTCAGCGTGACTCCGTCATACGTCGCCACTTCGATCAGATACGCGATCTTCAAGGCCCGCGAAAAACGCGCAAAGAGGCGTGAAGAGGTCGATCACGCCGCCGAAGTTATGAGGGCGGAGGCCGACCGTATCCGCGACGCCGAAAAGAAAAAAGCCGAAGAAAGGCAGCAGAAGGCAGAGGAAGAGCGGAAACGAGCCGAAGAAAGACGCCGCAGGTCGGACGAGGACAGACGCCGCGCGGAGGAAGACCGCCGCAAAGCCGAAGAGGACGCCGCGAGAGCCGTCGAGACTCTGCGCGGGACAGACCGCGGAATGACCGGCGAGTTGTCACCCGTCGAACTCGGGCCGGGGGCCGGAAGGGTGCCCGAGCCGGGAGACACGAAACCGTCAGACGCCGGTGCCGTCTCCTCTTCCATGCCGCAGGACGCGAAAGCTCCCGCATCCCCTGAGCCTCAGACCTCCGCCGGACGCGGCCGGAAAAAGCCTCTGCCGCAGGATCCGGATGAGGGAAGCAGCTCGGTCAATATCCTCGACGAGGTCCTGAGGGGCAGCCGCACCAGCACCTCCGACGCCGGCATCACCGCCAGAGACGTCGCGGCGGCGCTGAACGGAGGAAAACTGCCGGGAGGCGGAACCGCTGCCGAACCCCGGCCTGCCGCCGGACCACGCGCGGCAACCCCGTCAAAGACCGCTCCGCAGCACCCCGCAGACGCCAGCCTTCCCGTGATGGAGGAGGTCAAAGCCACCGACATAGCGAACGGTGTCCCGGAAGATGACTCCCCGGCATCCGATACCGACGCCGCGAAACGCCGCGCCGAAAAGCTCTCGGTCTATTTCTTCCCGCCGGTCGATCTTCTCCACGAGGTGACGAGCCCTTCACAGGAGGATGTCCTCTCCGAGCTGAAGGACAACGCTCAGAAAATAATGAACAAGCTGGCGGCATTCAACGCCAGGATACGCAAGATCGACTATTCAAGAGGCCCGACCATCACCAGATACGAGCTATATCCGGAGGCAAACACCAGAGTCAGCACGATCTCGGCGCTTTCGAAGGACATCGCTCTCGAGCTGGGGACAGAGATCAGGATGGAGGCCCCGATACCCGGCAAGAACGCCATCGGCATCGAGGTCCCGAACAGAGTCTCGGCAACCGTCTTCATCCGCGAGCTCATAGAATCCGAAAAATTCAAGTCGATGACGAGCAAACTTTCGGCCTGCCTCGGAAAGGACGTCGGCGGCAACATGGTCTTCGTCGACATCGGCAAGATGCCGCACCTCCTCATCGCCGGAACTACCGGATCGGGCAAATCGGTCTGTATCAACACGCTGATCCTCTCCATCCTTTACAAGGCAAGACCCGAGGAAGTGCAGTTCATCATGATCGACCCGAAAAAGATCGAGATGGGCATGTACAACGGAATGCCTCACATGAAGGTCCCGGTGGTCACCGACATGAAGCGTGCCGCCGGAACCCTCAACGCCGCCGTCAACGAGATGGAGCACCGCTACAACATATTCAGCGACGTCGGCGCCAAGGGGCTTGACGACTACAACCGGATGATGGCCGAGAACGATCCCGACTTCATCCCGCTTCCGAGGCTCGTGATCATCATCGACGAGCTCGCCGACCTCATGATGACCTCTCCCGGAGAGGTCGAGAACAGCATCATCCGTCTCGCTCAGCTGGCGCGAGCCGCCGGCATACACCTCATAGTCGGCACACAAAGGCCCTCGGCAAACGTCATAACCGGTCTTATCAAGGCCAACATCCCCTCAAGGATCGCATTTTCGGTCGTTTCAAACGTCGAGTCGAGGATCATAATCGACATGCCCGGCGCCGAGACGCTGATCGGAAGAGGTGACATGCTCTTCGTACCGGTCGGATCGCAAAAGAGACCCGCCAGGATCCAGGGCGCCTTTGTCGACGCCGAAGAGGTCCGCAGCGTGACCAACTTCATCAAGCAGAATTCCGCCGAGGTCGAATACGACGAGGAATTCATAGAGAGCATCGACCGCGAGACCGACCGTCTGACCGCCGACGACAAGCGCGGACAGGAAGACAGCGATCCGGCGGAGTTCTCTCAGGAAGCCGACAAGCTCTTCAATCAGGCGCTTCACCTCGCCGTCGACAACGGGACTGTCGCCACCTCTCTTCTTCAGAGAAAACTCTCGATCGGATTCGGCCGCGCTGCAAAGATCATCGACCGGATGGAGGCACTCGGATTCGTTTCGGGCGCCAACGGCACAAAACCGCGAAACGTCCTCATCGACAAGCAGAAGCTCATGGAGCTTGAGATGGACAACGACCCCACCGTTCAGGGGAGATTCGAGTAGTTCACAAAAAACAACGAGGCTGTGAAGAAACTCGCACTGCGAGTTTCTTCACAGCCCACGCGGTGGACCGTTTACCGGAAACGGTCAGTCGTCTTCGGAGTCTTCGGTCCCCTCTGCATCCCCGGGATCTTCGGGATCGGCATAGGGTTCAAAAGAATAGAATTCGCTCAGCTCCTCAGCCGCCTCGTCTATCGCCCGGTTGTACGCCCCGAGCACCTCGGTCTCAAGAAGCGCGCGGAATTCGGAATTGATCGGGTGGACGATGTCGCGGAATGTCCCGTCGGATTTTTTACGGCTTGGCATGACGACAAAGAATCTTTCGCCCGCGTTTATGACCTTGATGTCGTGGACCGCGAGGCAGTCTTCGAATGTGACGGATACCACAGCTTTCATAGGGCCTTCGGGAAACAGTTTTCTGACCTTCACTCCTGTGATCTTCATTTTTTCCTCCTGTTTCCCGGCGTCGCCTGACTCCTGAACCGGAGTGACGACGCGGATACAATAATTATAATCAACAAGTTTTATTTTATCAAACACACGTGTATTTTTTGTGTCCGTTCTATGATTTTTTATTGAAGAAGAGCATTATATTCACGCTTTTTCCGCATTTTTCATAGAATATCATTTTTTATTCATATATTCGCGAATATTCATACGGTTTATTCCGACCCGCCGCGCCGGACCGGGAGATACCGCGATCATCATGACGGAGAAGATATCCATGTCAACACCCAACACCCATTTCGGAGCCGCAACCATCGGCCATATGCTGACCGGGGCGCGTTCGCTTTTCTTTATCGGTATAGGCGGGGTAAACATGTCCTCGCTGGCGGAGCTCAGCCTCAGATGCGGCTACAAGGTCGCAGGCTCAGACCGCACCGAGACCGACCTCACCCGATCTCTCGAAAAGAGCGGGATCACAGTTTACTATTCTCACGACGCCTCCCACGTCTCCGGCTTTGACGCCGTGATCTACACCGTCGCCATAGATCCCGACAATCCCGAATACAAGACCGCGCTCGCGCTGCAGATCCCCTGCATCTCAAGAGCCGATTATCTGGGATATATCATGACCTCCTACAAGCACCGGATCGGGATATGCGGGATGCACGGGAAGAGTACGACGACCGCGATCTGCTCGACCGCCTTCAGGGCGGCCGGGACAGATCCCACGGTCCTCTGCGGAGCGGTGATGCCGGATGCCGGAAGCACATATCGTATCGGCAGCGGCAATCTCTTCATATTCGAAGCCTGCGAGTATATGGACTCCTTCCTCGATTTCAACCCCACCGTGGCGGTCATCCTCAACATCGAGATGGATCATCCCGACTATTTCAAGAGCATAACGCAGATCAGACGCTCCTTCGCGAACTTCGCCGCGATAACCGGCCCGTCTGGCACCGCCATCGTCAATGCCGACGACAGCAACGTCAAGCTTGCCATGAGCACATATCCCGGCAGGCTGGTAACCTTCTCCTCCCGCGAGCGCATGGAGGACGACGAGGAACCGCCGGCCGACTTTCAGGCAGCCTCGATAGACCTGTCGAGCGGCTTTCCGTCCTTCGACATCCTTGTTAAAGGGACCTTTTCCGCACACATCAGCCTCGTTATTCCGGGCAGACACAATATCTCCAACGCCCTCGCGGCCTTTGCCGCAGCCTATGTCTGCGGACTTCCGCCCGAGAAGGTCGCCGCCGGGATCTCGGGGTTCTGCGGAGCCGGAAGACGGATGGAATTCAAGGGGAAATTCCTCGGAGCAGACGTCTACAGCGACTACGGACACCACCCGACCGAGATCCGCTGCACTCTCGAGGGCTGCCGCGATCTCGGATACAAGAGGATATTCTGCGTCTACCAGCCGCACACCTACACCCGGACCGCGGCCCTGTTCCCGGATTTCGTCGCTTCTCTCAGACACGCCGACCGCCCGATACTGCTTGACATATACGCCGCCAGAGAGCCCGACACCTACGGTGTGAGCTCACGTCAGCTCGCCGAAGAGATCGGGGATAACGCGTCATACGCGCCCGATATGGCTTCCGCCGCCGGAATCCTCGCGAATGAAGTCAGCGAAGGAGACGCGGTGATAATCATGGGCGCCGGAGACCTCTACCACATCTTCCCCTATCTCGGTCTCGACCCGGGAGTCTGAACAGATGTCCGGAATCAAGATACTCAGAGGGATGACCTCCGACGGCTCGGCCAGGATCCACGTGATCGACTCTACCGGCGCCGCCGGAGAGGCAGCGAGGCTGCACTCCTCCTCCCCTCTGGCGACCGCCGTCCTCGGCCGCCTGCTGACGGCCGCGTCTGTCATGGGCGCGATGATGATGACCGGCGAGGAGCCCGAATCGCGCCCGTCGGTGACGCTTTCTCTTGGCGGCGACGGACCCGCCGGGAGGGTCATCGCGGTCGGAGACGAATTCGGAAACGTCAGGGGATATATCCAGCACCCGGAGGTCGATCTTCCGCTCAAGCCCAACGGAAAGCTCGACGTCGGAGGAGCGGTCGGGCGCGGGACGCTGAGCGTCATCCGCGACACCGGCGACGGCGAGCCCTGGTCGGGCTCGGTCCCTCTCGTCAGCGGCGAGATCGCCGAGGACATAGCCGGATACTTCATGACGAGCGAACAGACCCCGACGCTTTGCGCTCTCGGAGTGCTCGTCGGGACCGACCTGTCATGTCTCGCGGCGGGCGGCGTCTTCGTTCAGCTGCTTCCCTTCGCGGACGACTCGCTGATCCCTGTTCTCGAGAAGAACGCCGCGAAGCTTTCAAACATATCCTCGCTGATAGCCTCGGGAAAGACCCCGAAGGAGATCGCCGACATCGCGCTTGAGGGGATAGAATACGACGTCTTCGACACGCTGACGGCGGATTACAGATGCACCTGCTCCCGTGAGCGGATGAAACGCGCGATTCTCTCGCTCGGGGAAAAAGATATAAAAAAGATGCTCGACGAGCAGGAGGCCGAAAACAAGCCCCGCGAGCTCGAGATACTCTGCAGATTCTGCGAGAGCAGATACACCTTTACCGAAAAGGAACTCCTCGGCGGCGCTGACTGAGAGCCCCGCGCATATGCCTGCAAATCAAAAAAGGAGGCCGTTCTATGCCGACAAATATCACCCCGGTGCTTGCCGTGAACGGGATATCCAAGAAACTCGGCGGAAGAAAGATACTGAAGGATATCTCCTTCTGCGTCTTTCCCGGCGAGATATTCGGATTTCTCGGGCCCAACGGTTCGGGCAAGACGACGACGATAAAGATGATCCTCGGACTTCTCGGGATCGACAAGGGCAGCATTTCGATATGCGGCTTCGACGTCGGGACCGAATTCGAAAAAGCCGCAGCCGGAGTCGGAGGGATCGTCGAGAACCCCGAGATGTACAGATATCTCTCCGGAAGAGAGAACCTGCAGCTCTACGCGAACATGTAC
This sequence comes from uncultured Eubacteriales bacterium, assembly GCA_900321265.1. GTDB lineage: Bacteria > Bacillota > Clostridia > Oscillospirales > CAG-272 > CAG-390. Next base: position 3,611 of record ONVJ01000058.1, on the reverse strand, counting down.
GGAAACATCCCGCAGAGCAGGATCGGAGAGGTTGCCGTGACGGTCGGCCTTGAGGACAGGATCGACGACAAGGTCGCGACATACTCTCTCGGCATGAAGCAGCGGCTCGGGCTCGCCCAGGCGATACTTCACAGGCCCCGCCTGCTCGTCCTCGACGAGCCGACGAACGGGCTCGATCCCGCCGGAATCAGGGATCTGCGGGACATCCTGAAAAGGATCTCGCAAAAGGATGGCGTTGCCGTCTTCATCTCGAGCCACCAGCTTGCCGAGCTCGACCTGATCTGCGACCGGATCGGCATTCTCGACGGAGGCGTGCTCCTGAAGACGATGACGATCGCCGAGGTCAGAAGCGCCGGCGGAAGCGAATCGGTGCTGACCCTCGTCATTGATCCGGCGACGGCTCCGATGGTGCCGAAGTTCCTAGAGAGGCTGAAGACGGAGGACCCGTCAGTCCTTCACGGCAACGTCGAACACGAGGAGATACCCGACACGATCTACGCCCTGAGCGACGCCGGCGTGCGGATATATTCGGCCGAGCCGGCGAAATCCTCCATCGAGGACGTCTTCCTCGCGCTCACCGAGCACAGAGAGGCGGCCTCCGGAGACGAAAAGCCCGCGGATCAGCCCGAAACCGGCGGAACGCCCGCCGGACCGGGATCCGGAGAGGAGGCGGACGGACAATGAGCGGAAGAGAAAAGAAAGAACCCGGACGCCGCCTTTTCCCGCTCGTATCGAACGAGCTGAAAAAGATCTTCAAACAGAAGAGCTTCCGGGTCATGGGGATACTGCTGCTGGCCGCGGCGCTGCTGCTCCCGCTCATGATGTCGGGGCTTGACGCGCTGGTCGGAAAGGCAGGCAGACTGGAGGTCAGCGAGGACCAGCGGACTGCCGATCTCTACGCGAAAAACGGCGAATACGTCTCCGAGGCCTTTTTCAGAGGCCGATATCAGGGAGAACAATTCTTCTCCGACCACAGACTCGAAGACTCGCTTGAGCATTCTATCTATCTCGGCGATCTTCAGGAGGCATATATCACCCGGAACCTGCTCGAGGTGCTGTCGTCGGGGAGATCTGACTACGCCTCGATGGCCTCAGGGAGCCTGTACTGCGATTATATCAACAACTGCTATTTCCGCATCCGCCCCGAAGAGAGGGCCGCGATCGACTATGAAGGCGCTGCGAACCGCACCGATCCCGAGACCGAGTACCTGAAAGAGCGGATCACGAACGACACCGTGACTCTGATGCTGAACAGCACGCTGTCTGAGATCTCGAATATAGAAAACGCGGTGCTCACCTTCAGCATTTCGGATTATTACAAAGAGCTGAAGACAAGGGCTGAGAGCCAGATCAGGCACTACAAGGCTGAGGCGTCAGGTGTCCGTGACAGCTATGTTCCCGACGCACGCTCGAAAGAGGTCCTTGAGCTTTCGGTCGAATGGCTCGGGTATTATACCGAGGCCCTCGACATCGCCGCCGAGGGATCATCGGGGTATCTCAGCTGGCAGTACAGGACTGTCGAGATGATCAACTCGGTCGCCGGACGGGCGAACGACGTCGTCCCGCTCGACCGGGATTCCTTCAGTTCGGTCGAGTTCATGATATCGAGATACGGAAGCTACGAAAAATATCTCGACGCGCTTGAGAAGACACGGGCGGAGTATGAGTCGGCGATGAAGACCGGCCTGTTCAGCCTGCGGAAAAACGCTCCGCTGAGAGAGGCCTTCGACTCATCCTCAAGGACACTCTTCCACTACGAGATCGGGGCGATCGTCTCATTTTCCGCCATCGTAGCGGTACTGATCGCGGCGATATCTATCACCTCGGAGTTCTCATCGGGAACCGTCAGACTGCTTCTCATCAGGCCCTGGAGCCGGAAGAAGATACTCGCCTCAAAGCTGATCGCCCTCGCGATCGTCTGGGGGGCGCTGATCGCAGCTTCCTATCTGATCCTCCTTGTCGTCAACGGGATACTGGGAGCCGGGAACGATTTCTTCTTCTCCGACATCTACCGGATCGGAGGGACGGACATAAAGGTCAACTTCCTCTTCTCCTCCCTCTTCACCCTCTTTCTGAGCACTCTGCCGGTGCTGCCCGTCGTCGCCCTCGCCGTCTTCTTCTCGGTACTGACCAACCGGGCTCCGCTGGCGATAATAATACCGATCGGCCTCTCGGTGATCTCCGAGACGGTCCAGATGATATCCACGGCTCTCATCTCGATGGGGATCGGATTCCTCAGATTCACCCCCTTCCCCTACTCGAATCTGACGGTATACATGTCGGCGGCGGCCGGGAAATACTTCCAGACCGACAGCCTCTCTCTCGGCAGCATACTGAGTCAGGCCATGACCGGCGCAATGCTGGGAGATTCGGGGGTGAGATACCTGCCGCTTCTCGGCGTCTTCTACATGCTCGCGGCGGCCGCCGCACTGATCTGGGCGGTCTTCCCGATATTCAAAAAACAAGAGATCAAATCCTGAAAAGAGGTAGATATCATGTCATTCGATCTTAAGAAGGACGCGTCCGAAAGGATAATCATCGCCGCTCACCGCGGAGAGTGCGGAGGAAACATCCCCTGCAACACCATCACTGCATACGAGATCGCCGTGTCGCACGGCGCCGATATGATCGAGGTCGACGTCTCGAAGAGCGCCGAGGGCACCCTCTGGATCCTCCATCCCAAGATGGAGCAGAGACACCTCAACTACTCGGGCCCCGAGGCGAAGCAGCGCATCTGGCAGATGAGCGACGCCGAGATCCGCGAGCTCCGCTACGTCAACTACGACCGTGACTTCACCCAGTTCCCGCTCTGCACATTCGACGAGGTCCTCGAACGCTTCAAGGGCCGCTGCTACATCAACGTCGACAAGTTCTGGGAGAATCCGAAGGACATATCCGACGCCATCAGGGCGCACGGCATGACCGACCAGATCGTCGTCAAGTCGGGACCGCTGCCCGAGCTCTTCGACATCATGGAGGAGTACGCCCCCGAGATCTGCTACCTGCCTATCCTCAAGGAGCCCGGAACGGTCCACGAGGATCTTATGAAGAAGAAGATCAACTACGTCGGCTGCGAAGTCGTCTTCAAGGACGAGACCGCCGGCGTCGGTACCGTCGACTTTATCGATAAACTCCACGCCGACGGAAAGCTTGTCTGGGCGAACGCCATCATATACAACTACAAGTCGCAGCTCGCCGGCGGACACTCTGACGACACCTCCTTCACGGTCTCTCCCGACTACGGCTGGGGATGGCTCGCCGACCGCGGCTACGACATCATCCAGACCGACTGGACCCTGGCGATGTCGCTCTACCTCGAAAAGACCGGGAAAAGGTACAGAAAGAACAAATAAAAAAACCGGCCTTCGGGGCGGTTCTCATAAGGATGTTTTAGTTTAACAGTGCCCACGGAGAGGACGGACAGTAAAATGCCCGTCCTTTCCGCTTTTTAATTTGTCTTTCTCAGCCTATATGCTCTTTGATAACTGACCGAACTGCTATAACCAGGAGATCTGCTTTATAGGGGTGCGGGATTCCACCCGCATTGCATTTGCGGTGCGGCAGCCGGCGGCTGCCGTACTACAAATGCGAAACCCACAATAATAGAAAAG
>ONVJ01000046.1 GCA_900321265.1 uncultured Eubacteriales bacterium | reverse complement strand
GCTTTCCCTCGTATTCCTTATCTGGCGGCGAACAAAAAGCCGCGCCTCATCATCTCCCGGGCCTCGGGGATGTCGAAGATCTTCCTGTTGTGCCCGAGAGAGTTGTAGTAGACCCTGCCTTTCCCCCACATCTTCGTATAGACGACCGGCATCGTGATGATGCCGTTGGAAAAATGATCGCCGTTGTCGATGGCAAAATCGGTCACGGCAAGAACCTCGACAGCCGGGTCGACGTGCAGATAGTACTGCTCGGAGGTCACGTCAAAATCGCCGATCCCGTCTATGAGCGGGCTTGACGACGCCCTTTTCATCCTGACGCGGTAGGTGACGCCTCCGTTGCCGGGATGCGCGACCCACTGCGAGCCGGTCATGAACTGCCAGAGAACGTTGTTCCTGAAGGCGTCGCACATGCCTCCGTGGCATCCGGCAAGACCGGTGCCCTTCGCCACCGCCGCGCAGACGTTCTTCTCCTGTTCCGACGTCAGCGATCCCATCGTCCATACCGGAACGATCAGATCCCAGCCCCCGAGATCGCCGAAAAAGGCGTCGAGGGAATCCGACGACGTGATGTCGAAGTTTTCTTTCGTAAGGATGTCGGTGAAGACCTCCTTCAATCCCTCCGGATCGTGTCCGGGCCAGCCGCCGTAAACGATAAGCGCTTTTTTCATGGTTTTTCTCCTTCTTCAGCAATACTGAAAACTTGTATGAATTATAGCGTATATGGGTGGATTTGTCAAGTCAGGACGGCGTTTTTCGGCAATGGATGTCTGTAACACGCCGGGACCGCTTAAAACGGGGTGAAAATTCACTGAAAAAAGTGAAAATTCACTGCGCGAAGCGAAAATTCACTGAATAAAGCGAAAATTCACTGAAAATTCGCTTGACAAAGTGAATTTTCGAAAAAGAGTGTTTTAACTCTATATAAATTCCCCAAAATCAAAAAAACATTGATTTTGGGGAATTTATTATATTGACCTTTTATCCGCTCACGCACGCCGCGATGACGTTGCGCAGTCTCGGCTGAACGAACGCCTCTTTGTTGTTGAGCATGTGCTGCGCGTAGTAAACAGACAACTTGAGTTCAGGCGATGCCAGCAGCATCGCGCCTGCGGCGCCCGACCAGCCGAACTCGCCGACAGGCATCAGGCAGCCGCCCTTCGGATCGACGAGCGTCCGCACGCCGAGTCCGTAGGAATACGCGCTGCCGAGCTGATCCCAGACGAAGGTCTTTTGCTGGTTTTCATTCAGCATCGGCGTGCGCATCATTTCGATCGAGGCTCCCGACAGGATCCGGCGGCCGTTCGCTCCGACTCCTCCGCAGGCGAGGGCGTCGGCGAATTTTATCATATCCCCGACCGTCGTCGCAAGCCCGGCTCCCCCCGACTCGTATTCGCTGCCGAGCACGTACATATTCGTCTTCGCCGTCTCCTCCGGCCTGCCGGTCCGGTCGTTGAAGCGGTACTGGGGCTCGAGCTCGCCCGTCATTTTCGGATCGATGGTCGACGACGTCATCCCGAGCGGGTCGAATATCACGCGTTTTACGTATTCGCCGAAGCGCTCTCCCGAGAGGGCCTCGACGGCGGCGGCGAGAATATCGTGCGACAGGCCGTAGAGATATTTCTCTCCAGGCTCGAAATTCAGCGGGATCTTCGCCATCGCGCGGACGGCCTCTCTCGTCGGGCAGGCGCCCTGCGTTTCGTCCTTCACCCGGCGGAGCTCGGCGCTCGTCAGATTGTAGCCGAAGCCGGATGTCATGCAGAACAGATGACGCATAAGCAGCGGACGCGTCGCGGGAACGGTATATGTCCCGCCTCCGGCGAGTACGCGGAGCTCGGCAAATTCTGGCAGGATCCCGCTCACCGGCGTGTCGAGGAGGAAGAGCCCTTTCTCCATCAGCGTCAGCGCCGCGGCGCATGTGACGACCTTTGACACCGAATAGGCGAAATATCTCCCGTCGGGAGACGGAAGCATCCCGGGCTCCTGCGCCGCCCGGCGGCGGTAGATCTCGCTGTGATCCCGCCAGACCGAAATATCGCAGGCGGGGATGCCGTATCCCGGAAGCGAATCGATAAACCGGTCAAGTTTTTCAAAATCCATTATTCTTTTCCGTCCTCCTCCGATCATTCTCCTTCGGGTCCTTCGAGCGCGAATCCGTCGTAGTGCCGCCTGCCGAGTACGCTCGACAGATCGTATTTCGCCGTAAAATCCTTCGAGACGAACCCCGCGATCTTCACCTGCGTGTTGCGCAGCTCTTCGGGCAGATGGTCGTCCCGCGCCCAGTCGGTCACCTCGAAATCGCCGTTTGAGTAGATCTCCATCGTCGTGATCGAGGTGTTCTCAAGTCTAACCATGTTCCAGACGTCGCGTATCGGTATTCGCAGCAATTCTCCCATGATCAGCTGGATCGTCAGCATGTGAGAGACGACGGCGATCCGGTTCCCGGCTTCTTTTTTCACTATCCGGCAGAATTCGGCGACCGCGCGGTCGCGGACCTCGGTGAAGGACTCGCCGTCGGGCATGCGAAGCTTGTCGGGCTCGTAATGCCAGAGATCGACCGTCCCCGGCCAGAGGGACTCGATCTCGTCGCGGTTCTTCCCTTCCCACTGCCCGCAGTAGATCTCGCGGACGCCGGGCGCCTCTATTATCTCGATATCACGGCCGGCCCTGACCTCTTCGGCCGTCATCAGTGTGCGGCGGCAGGGACTGGAATAGATGCGGTCGAGCGCGATCTTCGACATCGGTTCCCGCAGCGTAGCCGCCTGCGCCTTTCCGCGGTCGCAGAGCGGATGATCGGTGCCGCAGCCGATGAATCTGTGCACCGCGTTGAAGAAGGTCTCGCCGTGGCGGACGATATAAACGGTCGTTTTTTTCATTCTTTCGTCACCTCAGCGCGGTATCGCGGATCATTTCCGACAGCGTCGGATGAGCCGCGACATGTCTTTCCCAGTCTTCCCGTCTCCAGCCGTTCGATACGGCGAAGGCGCAGACGTCGATCAGCTCGTGGACCCCCGTCCCGACAAGGAAAAAGCCGAGACAGACGCCGCTTTCCTTATCGCTCACGGCGAAGCAGGCGCCCCGCGTGTCGCGCGAGGCGTGCGCCATGCCAATTGCCGAAAAGGGAGTTTTCCTCACTTCGGGATCGTATCCTTTTTCCTTCGCTGCCGCAGGGGTCATTCCGACGGCGGCGTATCCGGGATCGGTATAAACGCAGCGCGGGACCGAGTTCATATCCGGGACCGCTCCCTCTCCGGTGATATCCGCGATCGCCGTCTGCGCGTCGGCGTAGGCCGCGTGGGCGAGCATCGTCCCGCCGCGTACATCCCCGACGGCGTATATCCCCTCGGCCGCCGTACGCATTTTCTCGTCGGTGACGATCCCGCCGCGCCGGTCAAATTCGACGCCGCATCCGTCGGATACGCAGTCGCAGACGGGTAGCCGTCCGACGGCGCAGAGCAGGGCGTCGGAGGTCAGGGTTTCTTTCCCCGAACCGGTATTCAGAGTCAGAACAAGTCCTTCGGCGGTTTTTTCGACCTTTTCCGCCTTCGCGCCGAAAATGAACCTGATCCCGCGGGCCTCGAGCTCGTGCCGCAGAAGCGACGCCGCCTCGGGAGGATCGGCGGGAAGCAGCGCTCCGGCCGCCTCGACGACGGTCACCGCCGAGTTGAAGGAGGCGTAAAGCGAGGCGAATTCGAGTCCTATTACTCCGGCTCCGATCACCGTCAGGCGCGCGGGGACCTTTGAAAGCGACAGCATTTCCGTGCTGTCGGAAAGATATTCGGCGCCGGGAATGTTCAGCCGGACCGGTTCGCTGCCTGTAGCGATTATTATGTTTTTCGCGTTGTATACAGTTTCGCCGCATTCGATGATTTTTCCGGGCAGGAGCTTTGCGCTTCCGGATATCCTCTTCACGCCCAGGGCGTCGAGCGAACTCTCCTCCCCGCGGCGCAGCCTCCCGACCGCCTCATCCTTCCCGCGC
>ONVJ01000306.1 GCA_900321265.1 uncultured Eubacteriales bacterium | reverse complement strand
TTCCGGTTAATACAACATTAAAACAAAAAAGCACACTCCGCTCCCTCCCGGACATTCCGCCCGGCCGGGCCGCGGACAGGGAGGCATCTAAACCAGAAGTTCTTTAAAGAAACGCAGGCAAAGAACTAACGCTATCATTTGATCAAATCCCTGCGCAATCTTGCTACCGCTGAGATCAAGGGAGGAAAAACCGATGATGCACAGGAACATATTGCTGAGGCGGACAGACTTGAAGGTCAAGAGGAATAATATTTTTCAATTATTGAGATTCACTAAAATCTAAAAAAACAAGCACGCCCCGGAACGAACCTCAACAGTCCATTCCGGGGCATAGCGTATCTTAATATCTTTTATACTCGTACTGGCGTTATTCGGCAGGTCTTGCGTCCCTGAGCTTTTTGTAGGCTGCCGGGGTCATACCCGTTTCGGCTTTGAAGACCTTGATGAAATAGTTCGTGTCGGGGATACCGACAAGGTCGGCGATCTGCTGCGTGTCGAGATCCGACGATTCGATCAGGTTCGCGGCCTTTTCGATCCGCTTCTTTCTGATGAATCCGGTGATGCCGGTCCCGCAGTTTTCGACCGACAGATGGTAGAGTGAGGTCTTCGAGATGTTCAGATGTCCGCAGAGCATGTCGACCGAAAGAGGTTCTGAGATGTGCGAGGAGATGTATCCCTCGGCGATCCGGAAAAGCTCGGTGCGCTTCTTCCCGACGATGTTTTTCTGCCGGAGATATCCGGTGAGCATATCCAGGACGTTGGCCGCGGCGGAGATCTTCGCGCGGCTTGTTTTGCTGTCGGACCTGACTGTCAGAGTCATCTTTTCGGTGTCGGCGCCGTATTGCGCAGCGGTCTTGATCCTTTCCTCGATCTCGGGAAGGTTTTCGGTCTCTATCGCCTGACCCAGCATAAGATACCCGATTAGAGTCCCGTCGGTGATGATCGGGACGATGGTCTCGGTGAGCCCCATATGACATTTGTAGCTGTAGATCCCGCCCGTCCGGTCAGCGAATTCGAAACCCCTGGCGTCGCTTTCAAGGCAGCGCTCGCAAAGTCCGGGACACTGTCTGACGATCTCGCAGAATCTGCGGTGCTTGTGCGGATAGCTGAAGAGCAGCTGTTTGTTTTCGTCCCAGAGGTCGATCTTGAGTCCCGAGAGTATGGTCAGATCGGAACAGATCTTTCTCAGTTCGTTTATATCATAATCCAGCATTGGCTCCCTCCTGAAATCAGGCTGTTCGGAACAGAAGCGGCGGCGCCGTCCGACGGCAGGTTCCCGGTTCGATTTTATTAACTATTATAAGCAATTCCTTCCGATGTTTCAATTATTATCATTCATAAAAAACGATTTTTACAGTTTATTAAATGTTTTTTACCTTGAAAAAACGGCAAAAAACAGTAAAATAGTGATTGATGTATCGGCGATCTGTCCATATTGCCCATACAAATCCGGAGTGTGCGGCAATTCCGCGTACCCGCCGGCGAAAGGCATTCCGGCAAACGACAAACGATGAAAGAAGGTGTCCGAATGTTCAGAAAGATCATTCCGGCGATCGTCAATCCCCCGGTGACATCAGAGTCGGAATTCAGGGTCAGTCTCAGCGGGATCTGGAACGCACGGATCGATCCCGACGATATCGGTCTTGCTCAGAAATGGTACGAAAACAGATACTCCGTTATGGAACGTGTAACGGTCCCGGGAACGGTCCAGACCTGCGGTCTCGGGAACGGAGAGACCGACGTTCAGAAGGAGTTTGCCATAAAGATAAGGCCGTTCAGGTCTGTCTACTGCGGCACCGCATGGTTCAGCCGGGTGTTCAGCGTACCCGAAAACTTCAGGGGTAAGAGGATATGGCTCCTTTTCGGAGGCGTCGCTCCGACGCCCGAGATCTGGGTGAACGGCGTGCGGATCGGGGACAATCACGAGCCGCTGGCGCCTTTCGGTTTCGATATCACCGAAGCTCTGACCGACGGTGAAAACCATCTTGCCGTCAGGATCACCGAAGAAGACCGGCTGATCATGATGAACTACTGGTATGACGGCAAATGGACGGGATTCTTCAGGGATGTCGAGCTTTACGCCACCGGAGAGTCCTATATCGATTTCTTCTCCGCTGTCCCCGATCTGAACAGAAAGGCGGTCGAGCTCACCTGCCGGGTCGGCGATCCGGTCCCCGGCATCCGCGCAGAATTCAGGATATTCTCCCCGGAGGGAGAGCTCTTGCGGACGAAGGCTGTGAGCGCCGGCGACGGCCTCGCGAAGACCTCGGTCCGACTTTCGGAAGTCTCGCCCTGGAGTCCCGACGATCCCGTCCTCTACCGCGTCGAGGTCATCCTCGGACGCCGGGGAAAGGTGTCCGACGCCCGCGCCTCAAGGTTCGGGTTCGTAAAATTCTCATCCGAGGACAGGCATTTCAAGATCAACGGCGAGCCCTACTACTTCAGGGCCGGCGGCGATTTCGGGACCTTCCCCGAGACGGGTTATCCGAATCCCGACAGGGAGCACTGGAGAAAGTGCCTCGCACAGCTCAGAAGATACGGATACAACTCGATCAGATGCCAGTCTCACGTCCCGACCGCCGAGTATTTCGACGCCGCGGACGAGGTCGGGCTCATCGTGCAGAGCGAGATGGGAGTCGGCGGACCGATACACGGACACTCGAACTACCATACCTACAGCCAGTGGCCGAAGCCGACTCCCGATTACAGGGAGGCGCTCCGCAGCCAGTGGAACCACATCGTCGAGCGCGACGTGAATCATCCGTCGGCGAACATCTACGCCATGGGCAACGAGCTCGGACACGGGGGACACATTCTCTACCGCGACATTTCCTGGCGCTGCTACTATGAGACCAAGGCGATCAAAAAGACGGCGCTCGTTCTCTGGACCGACGGCTCGGGCATAGGCAAATTCGAGGAGAACATGCCAAACGACTTCATAAACGGCGACGCCAGACTGGCGGCGACCGAGGACAGAGCCGTGATCCAGCATGAGTTCAGGTGGTGGAGCTCCTCGCCCGAGGTAAAGGACATCCCGAAGTACGACGGGCTGCCCGTCAGGCCGGTCGGAGAGCTGCTCGCGGTCGAGGCGACCGCTGCCCACGGCATAAGCCATATACTTGAAAAGATGGGGCAGAACAGCCGGAAGCTCCAGTATCTCGAGGCAAAATGCAAGCTTGAGAAGCTGAGGAGGGATTTCCCGAACCTGTCGGGCGTTTCGCACTTCAACGCCACCGACATAGCCGTATCCAAGCAGGGGATACTGGACGAATTCTACGACATGAAGTACGCGACCGCAGAAATGTGGCAGCAGGTCAACGGCGACACCGTTGTTCTGAACTCGCTTGATTTCAACGACCGCTGCTACGCTTTCGGCGATACCTTCACCTGTCGCTTCTTCGTCTCCGACTTCTCGCATCCGTCATACAGGTCGCCGTCGATCAGCTGGCGCGTTACGGTGAAGGACACCGTCATCGCCGAGGGGAAGCTCAGTTACGGGCACACTCCCTTCATAACAGTACCCGCAGGTGAGATCTCCTTTGAGATCCCCGACCTCGGATCACCGGTCGACGCTCTGCTGAGCGCGGTCCTTGAGGAGGACGGCAGGCGCGTCTGCAACTCCTGGAGGCTCTGGTTCTTCCCGAAGGTCAATGCCCCCGCCGAGAACACCGCGAAAGTGAGGACCGTCGAGTTTCTTGACGAGGAGACCTTTGACTTCGTGAAGAAAGGCGGATCGGTGCTCGTAAAGGCGAGAAGCCACGGCTTCGTCAGACCTTTCAAGGACTGCCTCGGGCTTTCAAAGGGCAAGTACTTCTTCACAAAGCCGGCCTCATTCTTCCCGTTTGAGGAACTGCAGGACGGATCGATCATAAAGGATCATCCCTGCTTCGGCGATTTTCCTCATGAGGACTATGCCGACATGCAGTTTTTCAACATGATCTCCGACAGCCCGCCGATCGATCTTGAGCCGCTGGGACTCAACGATGACGACCCTGTCATCAGGATGATCCACTGCTACATTATCTCACGTTCTCTCGGGACTCTCGTCGAGCGTTCCTACGGCGAGGCGGGAGGCCGGATACTCCTATGCTCGATAGATCTTGACGGCGAATGGGTCGAGGCGAAATATCTGAAATCTCAGATTTACAAGTATTTGAATTCAAAAAGGAAGCCTGAGTGCGCCAGACTGTCGGATCACGCGAAGGAAATGCTGCTTTCGGCTTCGGCACTCAGGCCCGCTGAGGAAATGAAGCTGATAAAATAATAGGGAGGTGTATCACGATCATGAAAAGACTTACTGCACCCGCGGCATGGCTGCTGCTGTC
>ONVJ01000059.1 GCA_900321265.1 uncultured Eubacteriales bacterium | reverse complement strand
GTTCCCCTCAAGGACCTGGGTGACGAGGGCGACGAGCTCGTTCCGGCTCATTCCGAGCAGCGATTCCGCCGCCTTTTCGAGGAGCTTGTGATCGGCGCTGACCTTGACGTTGGCAACGCCGTCGACGGTCACGTTGATGAATTCGTTGGTGGGGACGGCCTCGCTGGTCTTGACGTCGACCTGCATGACGCGGAGCGAGATCTTGTCGACCCTCTCAAAGAAGGGCATTCTCCATCCGGCGCGCCCGATGAGAATACGGCGTCTGCCGAGACCCGAAATGATGTAGGCGGTGTCGGGCGGGGCCTTCAGATAACCCATCGCCATAAAGATGATGACTACAGCCGCCGCGGGGATAATGATTGTCCAGGGCATTTTTCTACCTCCTCTTAGGGTTCTTTTATGCCGGACGGGACCCGGGACCTCGCGTCACACCGAAAGCGGATATGTCCGCGGCGGGGCCGGGCGCCCGTCTTTTTTGACCTGACACAATGATTATATCACGCGGTCACGCGATTGTCAAGAGAAATCGTAAAATTTTTACTTTTTTTCAAACGATCGCATCCGGCGGTCCCGGAAACGCGGAGGCGGCAGTTCAGTTTGCCCTTTCGAACTCGAACACGAACTCGTTCGTGACCGTTTCTCCGGGGGCGACGAAGCGAAGATCTCCCCTTTCCTCTGCCTCTCCCGCCGGCATCGCGGGCGTGACAGGCTCGAGCCCCATGACGTAATCGCCCGAGGCGAGATTCTTCCACTGGAAGATGCGGTCGATCACCGGCGACGAGAAGCTGACCGTCATCTCGGTCCCTATAGCGCGATTCCGGACCCCGTAGTGACGGAAGCCCTCGCTGTCGGCCCCGAGGACATGATAGAAGTTCTGCTGGCGGTATCCGGGGACCGGAGGAGTGATCCGCTGCCATTCGTCCGCGAATGCGGCGGAGTAATCGTTAGCCGGGACCGTCTCGACCGGATCGATCATCAGTTCCGCGGTCTCGGATATCAGCGGGTAGCCCAGGTTGAAATGATAGAGCAGGTAGAGGGGCTGATCGGCGAATCCGCCGTTCGTTATCTCGTCGGTGAAGGAAAAGCTGTTTTCGTTCCTTCTGAATCTGAATGTGCGCTTCAGCGTGTACCTGACTCCGAAAAGCAGCGCGTGTCTGACCTCGCCGCTGATCACGCAGACGGGTTCCCCCGCGGCGTCGAACTCGGTTTTGACCGAGATGTTTTCGGCCGGCGTGTGATTGTGTCTTCCGTGAAGTCCCTCTCCCGGGGCCGTGTCTGGATCGGCCGAGCCTATCCATTCAAGCCCGCAGGTTGCGAGAAAGCCTCCCTGGAAGGTCCTGAGCCACTGGCTGCCGGCGCTGCTGTAATAGGCGGGATGAACGATCCCCGCGGGGGAGTGCCAGGACATCTCGCGGTTGTTGTATCTGACCGAATAGATATCCATTCCCCTGTCGGGAAGAAGGGTCACCGTGAGCCTGTCTCCGTTCCATATCTCGACGGCGAGCACCCCTTCCGCCCTTCCGCCGCTGAGCCTGTATGTCCTGACGTCGAAAAGCTGTGAGATGTCTCCGATATAGGGCAGTTCCGACTGATAATCCTTCATTATGAACTCCGTTCCGCCGCCTGTGTGCCGGCACGGATCTCTCCGAAGCGTGCGGGCGGGCGGCTGTTTTTGTCCCGGGGATCCTTCCCCCGCGGATCTCAGGTGCCGTATGACGTCCGGAAAACCGCTGGATCCCGTGATCCCCTTGACGATATAATATCATATTAAGAGTGTTTATTCAAGCTTTTTCTCAGGCTTTTTTTCTCTTCTTCGATCTTCTGGTTGACATCCGTCCCGTATAGTGATAAAATTTATCCGTGCGGGGCCCGGACAGATGCGGGGAACCGCCGAATAAAACACAAAGAGGTTGTGAAGAATGACAGTTACAAGACCGCCCATGGGCTGGAACTCATGGAACACATTCGGCAAGAACATCGACGAGCAGCTCATCATCGACACCGCCGACCGCATGGTCGACTGCGGCCTTCTCGACTGCGGATACGAATATCTCGTCATCGACGACTGCTGGTCGGAAAGGCTGAGGAGCCCCGAGGGGAAGCTCGTCCCCGATCCGGTAAAATTCCCTCACGGAATGAAGTATGTCGCCGATTACGTCCATTCGAAGGGACTTAAATTCGGCATGTACTCCTGCGCCGGCGCGCTGACCTGCGCCGGATATCCATCCAGCTTCGGCCACGAATACGACGACGCGGCCTCCTTCGCCGAATGGGGAGTCGACTTTCTCAAATACGACTACTGCTTCAGGGACAAGAACGTCCCCGGCGAGGTCCTCTACCGCAGGATGAGCATCGCTCTCGCCAACTGCGGCCGCGACATCCTCTTCTCGGCCTGCAACTGGGGAGCAGACGAATCGCACAACTGGATCAAGACGACCGGCGCCCATATGTGGCGGTCGACCGGCGACATCTTCGACTCCTGGTCGAGCATCCGCGACCTTACAAAGAAACAGTTCGATCTTCTCAGGACGAACGGACACGGCTGCTTCAACGACATGGACATGCTCGTCGTAGGTCTTAACGGAAAGGGCAACGTCGCGAGAGAGGCCACCAATCTCTCCTTCGAGGAATACAAGGCGCACTTCTCGATCTGGGCGATGTTCGGCTCGCCGCTCATGCTCGGCTGCGACGTCCGCGCCATGACCGACGAGACGCTGAAGATCATAACCAACAAGGACGTCATCGCGATCGATCAGGATCCCCTCTACGCCCAGCCCTTCTTCACCCGTTCGGGAAGTCAGGAGAAATTCATCTCGGTCCGTCTGCTCGACGGCGGCGATCTGGCGGTCGGCGTATTCAATCTCGCCGACACCGACATGAACACCTGGAACGCCTGCCTGC
>ONVJ01000095.1 GCA_900321265.1 uncultured Eubacteriales bacterium | reverse complement strand
CGTCCGCACCGTCGGCAGGATCTGCATGGATCAGTGCATGGCGGACGCCTCCGGCTGCGATGCCGAGCCGGGCGACACCGCCGTTCTCATCGGCGAGCCGGGGCAGATCGCCGATCTTGCCGCAAGGGCCGGCACCATCAACTACGAGTGCGTCTGCGTCCTCTCCTCAAGGGTCCCGAGGTTCAGGGCAGAGTGAGGACACCGCACAGACGGTCAGCAGAGCTCAGTAAAAGACGGCGCGCATGAAAAAACAAAAACAGCAGGGCTTTTCGATCCCGTTAACAGAACCGGCCCTGCTGTTTTTTTATTGTTTACCCGCTCTTAATTCTTAATTTACGCCGGGATCCTCGCCGCAGAGCGCGGCGAGCATCGCCGCCATCTCGCGGTCGGGGGCGAATTTCACGATGCCTCCGCCCTCATCCTCAGACGGGAGGAAGACGCAGACGCTGTCGGGATCGGCGCCCCAGACGGTGAAATCGCACCTCGGCCCGGGGACGTCGGGGAGCTTTTCGCCCTTCGCCGGCTTCATGAACCGCCCCTTCCCCGCCGAGACCCGGCAGACGGTGCGGTTCTTTTTTCCTCTGACCTCGGTGATGACGAGATCGTATTCGCCCGGTCTTTCGTCGTCGGAGATCTCGTATATGTAGGATGTCAGCATCCTGAAGGAGAGCAGGAGCGACGCCACCGCCGCCGCGGCCCCCGCCGTCTGCCACATCCCCCTCCAGCTCTGCACGGCGTATCCCGTAAAGAAGAGTCCGACGCCGAGAACGGCAAGGCCGATCACGACCGCCTTCGACCACTTCGGCGGATCGCCCGAATAACACCTGCGGGACATCAGAAAATGCCGTTTTCGGCGGCGAATCTGCCGACCGCTGCCGCGGTCGGGATCGAGGGCATCGCGCCTTTGACGCTGACCGAGAGCGACCCGACGATGTTCGCGTACTTCCCCGCCCTGACCATGTCGCCCGACCTGAGATACTCGAGCGTCAGCCCTGCGGTGAAGCAGTCGCCGGCCGCGGTGGTATCGACCACAGGCATGTCATAGGGCGGCAGGCAGTAGTAATATTTTCCGTCGCAGATGTAGCAACCGCGGCCGCCCAGCTTCAGCACGTAGTATCTCGCCCTGACCCGCTTCGAAAGCTCCATCACAGCCTTCAGGCAAAGGTCGGGATTCTTGGGATCGATGCCGGTGTAGGTCTCGGTCTCGGTCTCGTTGGGCGAGAAGACCTCAAGCGGCGGCAGCTTCTCAAGCGGGAAGTCGGGGGTCGCCGGGCCGGCGTCGACGAAGACCGGGATGTTCCTCGCGGCGGCCGCAGACGCGGCGGCGAGGACAGTCCCTGCCGGTATCTCGAACTGAAGAAAGAGTGCGTCGGGCTTGCACTGGACGAGCGCCGATTCGACGAACTTCGCGTCGAGCGAGGCGTTCGATCCGGGAAAGACGATTATTCTGTTGGCGCCGCCCGGCTCGACCATGATCGCGGCGAGGCCGGTGGGATTTTTCGGATCGGTGCGGATGAATCGGGTGTCGATGCCCTCTGCTTTGTATATGTCAAGCAGCGCGGCGCCGTTGGCGTCGCTTCCGAGCGAGGCGCAGAAGACCGAATCGCCGCCCAGCCGCCTGAAGGCGACCGCCGCGTTCGCGCCCTTCCCTCCGGGTATGAATGAGTATCCTCCGGGATCCGACAGCGTCTCTCCCGCCGAGGGGACTTTTGACACGTTCATAACGAAATCCATATTGGCCGAGCTGACCGTCAGGACTCTTATCTTTCGCTGCATTGCGTTGGTTCCTTTCTTCGTCGCCGACGTCTTTGTCGGCGTCTTCGTCTCATGGTCCCGGGACCCGCCGGGCCTGCGGAATAATTATACTATACTGTCGTGAAATTATCAAGGATTTTCGACCGATCCGCAGCGCCGCTCTTTGAGAAAGTTAAAATACCCGTTGACTTTTGGCTTTGATTGTGCTATACTATTGAAGCTGTCGAAAATGAAAAGCGTTTTCGAACGGATCCGGGGGTGTAGCTCAGTTGGGAGAGCGCCGCGTTCGCAACGCGGAGGTCTAGGGCTGTTTATAAGGATTCAGGCGGAAGCAAAATGCTTCCGCCTCTTGTTATAAATTCACACATGCATTGTCATAAGGGCAGCGCAGTCCAAACCAATGAGAGATTATCATATCCATTCTGTGCTATTCAACGATATGGGTTATATTGATTTCCCTTCCCACGAAAGATTGAAACAAACCAGAAGCCCTTTATGAGTAGGATAGTTCACGCTAACACATATGGTCACGTTATTTTTCTTTTAATGGTTACTTTAAAAACGCGGTTGTCATTCTCGGAAACGTTTTCATTATCGAGAGACCTTACCGTATAAGACGATAAAAAACCGCTATCAACGGAGAAAGAGTATACTTCACCTGCATTCAAATAATGCTTTTTGTCAATCCGTAGCGATCTGGACCAAGTGACAACTAGGCCTTTCTCGGAATAATTATACCTTTCCTCATAGATCTCATATGCTGTATTGTTGCTTATATTATTCAACAATAGCACATATGAAGATAATTTCGCAGAGTCATATTGACAAATGGATAGTGAATTGATTAAAAAGTCATCATTAGTAATGCTAATTCCAAGTTCAGTTTGTCGGTTTTGAATGATCAATTCAGTGTTAAAATCATCTTGGACAAGAATCATATTTCCATGATAGTCAAAACTGTAAGAAAACGAAGGATTGCCAGTCCGCTTGTTGGACAGTCTGCCACGCTTGGAGTTCCCAACGACGATGTCTTGTATTATACTCGGACAATAATAACCCCTGTGAGGCATGTTTCCACCGTAACAAAATCGCTGATAACATATCTGCATAGTTAATTCATTTATCATACTCTTATAGTCGATATGGGATTTAATTACTTCGTGCAGATAATGCTCATACATATCAAATAAAAGTGAGTCATTCATTTTTGGAACCTCAAAAAGGAGCAATCGCATTGAGGGATTCGATGAATTTTCGTATAACTAATAAGGCACCTCTGACATTTACTTTCTCCTTTTGAGGATTACCATGGGCAGCATTAAATGCACTAATAACTACACTATTGGCCCATCCGTAGTATTTGTTTGTATGAATTCTTCGGTGGAATCCCGTTTTGATTAAAACAAGGTTATCATTTGAATTAATGTTAATGCCGACTTTCCTTAGTACGGCTTTTGCCAAATTGGCGTTGTGGGCTTGTTGGGCAACGATGTGGTGCCATTCGTGGGTTGTTTTGTATTTTGGTATACTTTTGACTTTTGCAAAACTATTTCCGATAGAGATAGCTATTTGTTTTGATTGCTCGGAAATCCAAGCGGCGGATGTTCGAATTTCGCCTATCAAAGAATCAATTCCGGATGATACTGTGCTAGCAATTGATGAGCACATACTGTTCCAGCTTTTTTGAAAATCTGGTGATAATACTATTGTGGTCATACAAAGAGCAATTATTGCAACTACCAAGTATACAACAACTGCTGTAGCACAAATAATAGCCTCTCTTCCATTAGGATCTGAAAACATCAAGGGATTATTGTTACAATACTCAAATAAATTGGTTTTTAGTATTTTATTACCATTTTCAACAATATAATCGAGATTCAAGAACCTGCTGACCACCGGATCATAGTATCTGCTTTGCAGGTAGTAGAACCCGGATTCGGTATCGTAGTAGTACCCTTTATAACGGATAGGGTTGACGGTAACGCCGACGTCATTGTAATACGTGGTTGTCCCCGTCGGCACTCCCCACGCGTCGTAAGTGTACTCCGCCAGTCTGTTCCCGTTTCCGTCAAACAGCAGTTTAATAACGCCGAAATTGTCTTTTCCGTAATAGTACGTGCTGTTCTGTCCTGATGAAGGAACGTACGTAAACCCTGCGATCTCTCCGTCTTTGTAAATGAACTTGAGTTTGTAGTCCTGATGGATCTCGGCAATAAGATCGGAACCGTCCCAGACGTACTCTGTAGTTTCATTTCCGATCGTCTTCCGGGTCCTGAGTCCGCTCTCATCGTACTTGTAATAAGCCGTTCCGGTTGCCCCGGTGAATGAAGCGGAATCAAGCGTCCTTCCGGTCCAGCTCATAGACGAGGCGTTACGCCAGTTTGTCGGATTTCCGCCCGAATAACTTATCGTTGTTCCGCCATATGAAGTCAGAAGATCCTTCCACTGAGTGTCGCCGTATGAGTATTGCTTTAAAACGTGAGTTCCGGACGGAGTTCCGAGCGTATAAGAGTAT
>ONVJ01000021.1 GCA_900321265.1 uncultured Eubacteriales bacterium | reverse complement strand
CTCACCGCCCGGATAAGTCCCGAGCAGTTCTCCTCCCTGAGGTATTCATAGGGATATTTGGGATTGAAGAAGCGGCGTATCACCGTCTTCTCCGCCCCGTCTCCGGCAAGCCTTACGCACTTAGTGACCGCGCCGGCGCCGACGGCGAAGATCGAGTGGACCTCCTCCATCATATAGATGTTGTATCTGCCCTCCATACCGGGCACCGAGAAGCCGACGTTCTCGAAATTTCCGACAGTGTTCTTCTGCCTGTACATGTAATAGGGTATGTATCCCGCCTGCTGCAGCTTGATCTGGGAATAGTCGACGCATTTGCCTGCGTCTCCCCCCCGCATCGAATAGATGTTTTCGGAGAGCTTAAGCTCGGCCGAGCGCTTCACGCAAAAGGTGTGGACCGTGATGTTCTCGGGGGCGAGGGCGACGATCCCGTCGACGGTAGCCGAGAAGGTCTTGAAGCTGTCCCCCGGCAAGCCTGCGATCAGATCGGTGTTGACGATCCCGATCCCGCTCTCGCGGGCAAGGGTGTAGGCGCGGTAGAAATCCTCGACCGAGTGATGCCTGCCGATCCCCTCGAGAACGTCGGGACAGAGAGTCTGCGGGTTGACGCTTATCCTTCCGACACCGAACCTCTTCATCACCGAAAGCTTTTCCGCGGTTATCGTGTCGGGCCTCCCCGCCTCAAAGGTGTATTCCTCCGGGAGGTTGTCCCCGAGCTCCTCCGAGACAAAGGCAAGCAGGCGGGTCAGTGTATCGCAGTCGAGGATCGAGGGAGTTCCTCCCCCGAAATAGACCGTCCTTATCCTGAGACCGTTTTCCTTTATGACCGAGACCATCTCGTGTATGTCACGCTGCAGACGCACTACGTAATCGGGGATGAGCGAGAGCAGCTTCTTCGACGTGTATGAAACGAAGGAGCAGTAGGCGCAGCGCGAGGGACAGAATGGAATGGATATGTAGAGGCTGCAGTCGCGCGGAGAAGGCTTTCCTATGATCCTCTGCTCGTTCAGCGCGACGGCGACCGCCAGATCCGCCTTTTTGGGGATGACGAGATAGTCGTGAGTGAGGATCTTCTTCGTTCTGGTCTTGCTCGTTCCCGAGTTGAGGAACTCGGTCGCGACCTTCGAGGGCCTCACTCCGGTCAGCACTCCCCAGGAGGGCCGGTATTCCATCAGCTCGCCTAGCGCGGAAACGACCGAGTCGCCCACCGCGAGCTTTTTGCACCTTTCCTCGCTTATGTCGGCGCCCGACTGACGGCTCCTCTCGGCGTGGGCGTTCTTTCCGTCGAGCGAAACGTCGGTGACCGCCGTCCAGCCGGTATCCGTCTTTTTGAGCGACATGCTGAGCTCCGGGACGCCGGGAGCCGGCTCCTCGTCCTCCGGGAATGAGGCGCCCGGGAAGAAGAGCATGCAGAGAGTCTGAATGTAATAGCGGTTTATGTCGCCGTCAATTCTAATAATCATAAGAATCCTCTCGAAACAGAGACCACTTCTCTGAGGGATTTCATCCTTGAGACGATCGAGTTGAAATGATCGATGCTCTTGCAGGCGATCTTGACATCGATCACCTGACTGTCTCCCTGCCCCTTCTGTGAGTTGAAGGACAGGACCGACACCTTCATCTCGGCAAGCGCCCGGGTGACGACGGCCATGACCGTCAGCGAGGCTTCTGCGGTGATGTGCATGAGCGCCTCGTATACCTCCGGCAGGGCGTTTTGCGGCCGCTCCTCCCAGGTCGCCTTAAGCCAGCGGCCGGCCCTCGACGGATCCGACATGCCTTCAATCACGTTGGGACAGTCGGTCTTGTGGATCGACACTCCGTATCCCTTCGTGACGAAGCCCACGATCGGATCCCCGGGCAGCGGATTGCAGCATTTCGCGAATTTCACCGTGCAGCCCGACTGACCGTCGATCTTCACGCCGCTTCCGCTGTTTATGTTCTTCGGACGGCTGATGACCGGCACCGGTTCGGGCTCGGGTGGCGGCTCGACGGCCTTGACAGTCCGGTCGAACTCGTCTCTGAGCTTCGCGGCCAGTTTCGTGAGCGGCATGCCGCCGTATCCGAGGGTGTTGAACATGTCCTCGGCACCCGAAAAGCCGTTCCTCGAGGCGACAGCCTCGCAGACCGACATGAACTGCGCCTCGGTAAAGGGGCGGCCGGCCTTCTTCAGCTCGGCTTCGACCGCGGCACGGCCGACGGTTATGTTCTCTGCCCTCTTCTCTTTTCTGAACCAGGCGCGGATCTTGCTGCGCGCCTCGCTGGTCTTTACGATGTTGAGCCAGTCGCGGCTCGGCCCCTTCGAGGCCGACGAGGTAATTATCTCGACGATCTCCCCGTTCTGTGGCACCCGGTCGATCGGGACTATCATCCCGTTGATCTTCGCCCCGACCATCCGGTTTCCGACCGCGGTATGGATCGAGTATGCGAAATCGATAACGGTGGCTCCGTAAGGCAGGGCGATGACGTCGCCCTTCGGGGTGAAGACATAGGTCTCGTCGTGGAAGATGTCCGCCTTGATCGCCGACAGGAACTCGTCGGGATCTCTCGTGGCGTCCTCTGTCTCGACCAGTCTCGCGACCCATTCGAGCTTCTTGTCGGCGCTGTCGTCGGCGGTCTCGCCCGTCTTGTATTTCCAGTGCGCCGCGACGCCGTACTCGGCGATCTCGTGCATCTCCCGCGTCCTGATCTGGACCTCGAAGGGTATCCCGTCGCGGCCTATGACGGTGGTGTGCAGGGATCTGTACATGTTGGGCTTCGGCGTCGAGATATAGTCCTTGAATCTTCCGGGAAGCGACCTGAACATCTCGTGTATGATGCCGAGTGCGGTATAGCATTCGAGCTCTGTCCCCACGATTATCCTGAGGGCGTAGAAGTCATATATCTCGTCGAAGGACTTGTTCTGGGTATACATCTTCCGGTATATGCTGTATACCGATTTGATCCTGCCCTCGAGCGTGAATTCGATGTTGTTGCTCCTGAGGCTCTCGGCGACCTGCTCCCTTACCCTCTCGATAAATCCGCGGTGACTGCCGTATTTCTTCTCGATATCCTCCCTGACCTCGGCGTATCCGATGGGATCGAGATAGTAGAGGCCGAGGTTTTCGAGCTCCTGCTTCACCTTCTGCATACCGAGCCGGTGTGCGAGGGGGGCGTAGACCTGCATCGTCTCGAGAGAGACCAGGCGCTGCTTGTCCTCCGGCTTGGCGTCGAGCGTCCTCATGTTGTGGAGCCTGTCGCAGAGCTTGATGAAGATGACCCTGATGTCCTTCGACATCGCGAGTAGCATCTTCCTGAGGTTCTCGATGTGAGCCTCTTCCTTGTCGTCGACCGAGAGCACGACCGTCTTCGTCAGCCCGTCGACGAGCATCGCGACGCTGGGCCCGAACTTTTTCTCGATCTCGGCGAGATTCGTCCGGTCGGCGCAGTCCTCAACGGTGTCGTGAAGCAGTGCGGCGCAGATCGAATCGGTGTCGAGGTGAAGCCCGGCAACTATCTCGGCGACCGCGAGGGGATGAGAGATGTAGGGTTCTCCGCTGTCCCGGAACTGCCCTTCGTGAAGCTTCGCGGCATATTCGTATGCCTGTTTGATCTTTTCCAGATTGTACCCGCCCTGTGCGGTCTCAAGGACCGAAAGCAGCCTTTCGGGCGTGATCTCTATCTTGTTTTCTGCCATTGTCAGCCCTTGAAGGCAGCCTCCTTTCCCTGAAATACGGCGCCGCGGATCAGTTTCCTCCCGACGTCCTGCTGAAGTTTCCGTCGTCGCACTGACGGCGTATCCTTCCGAGGATCCCGGAAGACTCGAGATTGATCTTGCGGTTGTGGTAGACCTTCTCTACCGAGACGAAATCCTCGGGCAGACACCATTCGGACGAATCCTCGTCGGGGACGCAGCAGTCCTGCCTGATCCTGAAGATGTCGAGCTCGGCGAATATCGCGAGAAGCAGCTTGTATTTTACATAGTTTATGTAGTCATCGCCGCTCAGTCTTGAGCGGATTATCTTCATGATGTACCTGTCGCTGAAGGCGTCGCGGCCGCCCTTGATCATATCGTTGATGATCCCGTAGAGATTTACGAAATCCTCGCGGCCGGGAAGGAACATCTCGGACGCCGTGAAGCTGCCGCCCTTCAGGATATCCCTGACTCTCGCGCGGTCGGCGAGCCTCTTGCGGTAGACGGCCCCGGAATAGCGGATATCCGAAAGGATAAGCTGGACCGTCGTCTCTCCGGCGTAGTTGTTGATATTCAGACTGAAGAGCAGATCGACGCAGTCGCCGGGATCGAAATCGACGTCGGCCTCCGAGCGGCCGTAGAAGATCGCGGTGAATCTTCTTCCGTCGCTCTGAACGGTTATCTTGGTGTGCTTTCCGCCCGAGAACTGCCTCACCGACTGCACCACGGCGTCGCGGAGGATGAAGACCGGCAGGGGATTCCCCGAACTGCAGGGCTCGAGATATCTGTTGATATCCGAAGCGAGAGCGACGGTGATGTCTGAGGCGCGGAGCTCGGCGTCGGCCTCGAGGGTGACGGTGGAATCGACTCCCGAGAACTGTTCCGCGGCGTATTCGTTTATCCGCCTTCTGAGCTCGGGCAGGTTCCCGCGGGTGACAGAGAGTCCCGCCGCCTGCTCGTGGCCCCCGTATCTGACGAGTATGTCCTCGCAGGACGCCAGGGCGGCGACAAGATTCATCCCCTTGACGCTTCTTCCCGAACCCTTTCCGACGTCTGACGGGGAGGGCATGCCGGGGGTCATCATCCCCTCGAAGGTAATGAGGGCGGTGGGCTTCCCCTCTTTCTCGGATATCCTTGAGGCAACGATCCCTATAACGCCCTGCTGCCAGCTGTCGTCGGCGAGAACGATCACCCTGTCGTCAAAATACGACGGGTCGGAGGTCAGCTTTTCTATTGCCTCCTCGACGATGCGGTTCTCCTCTATCTGGCGCATGCGGTTAATCTCGCAGAGCTTTATCGCCATTTCGCGGGCTTCGAGCTCGTCCTCGGCCAGCAGCAGCTCCACCGATCTGCCGGCGTTGCCCATGCGGCCGGCGGCGTTCAGCCTCGGGGCCAGGGTAAAGCTTATGAATGAAGCGGTCATCTCGCGCTGTACGCTTCCCCGCTGGGAAGCCTCGATGAGAGCCGCGATGCCGCGTCTTTTGTCCTTTTTCAGTTTTTCGATACCGCGGTGGGTGATCATCCGGTTTTCGTCGACGATCGGCATAACGTCGGCGACCGTCCCGATCGCGACCAGGTCGCAGTATCTGTCGGTTACCGCTTCCGCGGCGGCTCCGGGATCTCCTCCCGCTGCGACCGCCCTCGATATCTCCATCGCGGTCACCAGCTTGTAGGCGACGCCGACTCCGGCAAGCTCCTTGAAGGGATAGCCGTCGTCGGGGCGGTGCGGGTTGACGACCGCCACCGCCTCGGGGAGGTCGGGGCGGCATTCGTGGTGATCGGTCACCACCGTATCTATACCGACCGAAGCGGCGTAGGCGATCTCCTCGTCGGCGGTGATGCCGGTGTCCACCGTCACGATGAGGGTGACTCCCCTCGATGCGAGCAGATCGATCGCCTCGCGCGTCATTCCGTAGCCGTCGGCCCTGGTCGGGATAAAATAGCCGACCCTCATTCCTCTTGACCTGAGGTAGAGGTAGAGAACGCTGACCGACGTTACCCCGTCGACGTCGTAGTCGCCGAATATCGCGCAGGTCTCGCGTCCCGAGATGGCCTTTTCAAGCCTTGCTACCGCCCTGTCCATATCCTTCAGACCGAACGGGTCTCTTCCGTCAAGATAGTCCCTGCGGATAAATCTTCCGATCCTTTCGGGATCGCCTCCGCACCTGTCAAAGATTATCCCGGCGCAGACGGGATCGATCCCCGGGCAGAGACTTCCAACCGTCTCCGCGATGCTTTTTTCCGCTCCCGCCGTACGTGACGGCGCTTCTGATCCGTTTCTCAAAATCCATTTTTTCTTCTTAAATGAACCGCTTACTCTTTCACTCATGTTAAATCTCTCATTCTTCAAATATTTTCGTTCAATAATAATCTTAAAAACTCAAAAACAGTTTGCGGACGCTGTCCGCCGCGCCCCGCCTCTTCGGAGCAGCCCCTGAAAAAGTCTGAAAAAAACCTCCCGTTTTTAAAGAATTTCAATTCAGCAAAACCGCGCGTATCCCGGAAGTCGGGCGGATTTCGCCCTATCCGCCGCTGCCGCGGCCGGTATCCTCCGCGTCCGACGCCCTCTTTAGCACCGCAGATATCACGACGTCGGGCGTCTTCTTCGATCTGACTGCCGAGTAGATCCCCGCCGCGGCAAAGACGAGGATGAAGGCGGCCGCTGCCGCCGCTCCGCGGACGGCTTCTCCCGCGCCGAGCGCGGACGAAATATAATAGGCCGCGATCCCTGCGGCGATCGGCATGATGAAGACCGCCGCGGCATAGAGGAGCATCCGTCCCGTCGCGCTCGTCAGCGTCACGGTATCGCCGGCCGCCGCTCCAGCCTGATTCAGCGCGGTGCAGGAGATCTTGCGGTCGGGTCCGAGCAGCGAACAGGCCGTGCAGCCTTCGGAACCTTTATGGCAGCCCTCGCAGGCCGATTTCCTCTCGGTTTCGACCACCGCCGTCCTGCCGTCGGGGGATACCGACAGCACCCTCGCTTTACCCGTCATCGCCTTCAGGGGGCGGCGGTCACGGCAGGATAGGTTATATCCTCCGGGAACTGCGACGTTTCCCCTCCGGTGACGTCGGGAGATGAAGACTCCTCCGCGGACGTCGTGACTTCGGGAGAGCTTGTCTCGGGAGGCGCGGAGGTCGTCTCGGGCAGGAGCTCGACATAGACCTTTATTTCACCTTCAAAGCCGAGAGGCTCAACACCGTCGGGAAGCAGCGCCGCGATCCCGTCGGCAGTTATGACGGTAAGCGCCGGTGTCGATTCGCCGACCGTGATGACGTTCAGCTTAGAAAGCTGCGATACCTTTTCGGGCGCGCCCGAGACCTTCAGTACCGACGGCTCGATCCTCACGGAGGCGATCCGCGCCTGATCGAAGCCGGTCTCGAGGGTATATGTCAGCCGGACATCGTTGCTCAGCGTCACCGATACCGCGACGTCGACACTCGAAACATCGCAGGAAATATATCCGCTGTCGACCGGAAGTCCCGCCGAGTCGACGAAGGAGAGCGGCGAATTGTGGACGAATCCCGACGTCACCCAGGCGGAATCGAGATTGAGCTCCGCCCTCGCCGCGGCGATCCTCGACAGGAGCGCGGCGGGACCGCTGACGGTAACGGTGTTGATCGCCGGTCTGATCTCGTCGAAGGCATATTTGTCCGACATGGAATATGAGGACATTTCGACCTTGACCGGCACCGTCTTAGAGGTGTTCTCGTCGGCGTAGATCACTATCGAAGAGGGCGACGAGGAAACGAGGGATACCGTCTCGGGTATGCTCAGCTTCACCGGGATGGTGTGCTTTCCGCCCTCGGTGATCCCGCTGACGTCGATATATGCGTAGAAGCCCGATTCGCTTATGTCAAGCAGATCCTGGCGCTTGCCGCTGACGGTCACGCTCACCTTGCTCTCGGACTGATCGTAGATCGCGAAGCCGCTGCCAGATCCGAGGGCTTCGGCGCCCTCCACCTTTATCGGGATCTGCGTGAAGGTCTTTTCTGAATTCGTCGAGGTCACGTTTACGACATAGATCCAGAAGACGAGAGCGAAGAAGAGGCAGATAAGCCTCGGAAGAAGCATGAGCCTGTCTTTTCTGAATATCCTTCTGAAAAAGCCCGCGGCTCCAGACCCGGCCGGGTTCCCGGCCTTTCCGGTCATTCCGGAGTTTCCGTCCTTCATTTGTCGGTCTCCTTTCTTCCGGATTCGCCTTTTCTGTTCCTGTGTCCCTGACGCCCGTTCTGGATCTGTTCGGAGGGCACCAGGACCTTGATCAGCCTCTGCTTGAGAGAACTGCGGTCAAAATTCCTCTCGAGGGTGCCTCCGATAGCCAGCGATATGATCCCGGTCTCTTCCGAGACGACAATGACCGCCGCGTCGCTGACCTCCGAGAGGCCTATCGCCGCGCGGTGCCTGGTCCCGATCTCCTTCCCGACGTCGATCTGGGACAGCGGCAGGAAGCATCCGGCGGCGTATATCCTTCCGTCACGGATTATCACCGCTCCGTCATGGAGCGGCGCCTTGTTGAAAAAGATGTTGCGGAGCATGAGCGGCTCGAGGTCGGCGTTTATGATAACTCCCTGCGAAAGATAATCGCCGAGCTTTGTGTTGCGCTCGATTATTATCAGCGCCCCCGTCCTTGTCAGCGAGAGGCCCTCGGCCGTCTCGCTGAGCTTTTCGGCTATGTCGATCTGTTTTACGTAATCGACGTTCGAAAGACTTTTCAGGCCCAGCATCGGCGTGTTTCCAACCTTTTCGAGAGCCGCCCTGAGGTCGGCCTGAAAGATAACGATGATGGCAAGGAATCCGACCTGGTAAAAGGTCTGGAGGATATACCTGATCGTCCTCATGTTGGTTATGCTGCTGATAAAGAATATCAGCGACAGAAGCAGCAGTCCGATCGCAAGCTTGGCGGCTCTTCTTTCTTTTATGAAGCGGTATGCGTAAAAAATGATCAGCGAAAGAAGCAGGATATCTATGACGTCGATGAATGTGATATCCTTGAGTACGCTGAAAATGTATTTGTCGCAGAGAGCTGCAAAGCTTTCCCAGAGAGCAGCGATCTTCTCTCCCATGACATCCGGTCCTTTCATCCTTCGGTCGTTCGCGACGGGCTGCGGAAGCCCCTGACACCGACTGCCTCCGTCCGGACAGTCCGCTCCCGCGCGAAAATAGTTATAGATAAATAATTATATCATAATTGAAAAGGTTTTTCAATAGTTTTCTGGCCGCGATAAAAAAGAAGAGACTGAAAAAAACCGTCACGCGAGTTTTTTATCAGGCCCTTCTTTCAATTTTGATCTTTGCTCTTGAAATTCACCCGAAAACAATATATAATAATCTATCGGCTGCGTGAAGGCTCAGAAGCCCCTCTCGTGCCTGAACAGGTACTGCTGGGCGATCCCCGCGTAGCTTCCGAGCTCTTCAGCCCGGAATCCATCTCCGAAGTACTTCGCGATAACCCTCTTTACCCAGACATCGACCGGAAAGGCGTCAAGCCTTCCGAAGCCGAAAAGCAGCGTGCAGGCGGCGACCTTCGGGCCGACTCCCCTGAGCCGGACGAGCATCGAAGCGGCATCAGCCGTCGACGGCGCGGAGGCGACAGCTCCGAGCATGAGCCTGCCCGACGATATGTCCTGGGCGGCACCCTGGATGTATCCCGCCCTGAAGCCAGTCTTCATCTCCCGGAGCTTATCGATGCCCAGACGGCTCACCGCCTCAGGATCCGGGAAGGAATAGCAGACCTCCGGAGCGCCGTGCGACCTCATGCCGCCCGGATCGAAGGGACTCCCCGCGCTTTCGCAGAGCGCCTCTGTCAGGTGTTTTATCCTCGGTATGTTATTGTTCTGTGAGATAATGAAGCTGCAGAGAGTTTCCCAGGGGTCCTGAGCCAGGATCCTTATTCCGTCCTCGCAGGCGACCGCCTCGGCAAGTGCGGGATTGTCCGACCTTGAAAGGATGTCGCGGTTAATTTCTCCGTAGTCGGCGTCGAGGCCGAGGTATTTTTCCCAGATACCGAAAAAATCCTCCCCGCCGGTCCCGAAAAGCGTCACTTCCCTTCCCGTCTGCCGCACCGAGATATACCTTCCGAACGCCACTCCGCCCCATTCGGGATATCCGTCGGCGGATACGATCCTGCCGAATCTGAAGCACTGACCGCAGTCAAAGATCCTGTCGGCGTCAAAATGCGAGTTCACAAAGAACCGCGCGTATTCCGCTCCGCCCTCTTTTCCGAATTCAAGCCCGGTATAGTCCATTCTCTTCTCCCAACTTACTGCGCCGCCGATCGGTGCGCGACATATTTCTGCGGCACCTGTCCGCGTCATACACGAATATTATAACTCATATCCGACAGAAAGGCAAGCATAGATGGAACAAATCTACACAATACCGATAAACGAGCATTTCGACGCCTCCCTCAAAGATCCGAAGCAGGGCTGCCCGGTATGCTCACTCTGCCGGATGCTCGAGGAGAACGAGATCGACCTTATCCTCGGCGCCTCGATGATGGAGCCCGACGTCAGGATAAAAACCAACAAAGAGGGCTTCTGCCCGGTCCACAGCGGCATAATGTTCAACCGCAAGAACCGCCTGGGGATGGCGCTGACTCTCGAGAGCCACCTTGACGAGCTGCGCTCGGAGGTCGGCGATCTTCCCCTGCTCGTTCCCGGCTCCCGCGCGAGGCACCGTATCGAAGAACTCGAGGGAAGCTGCTACGTCTGCCGGAGGATCGCCTCCAACTATACGCATATGATCGAGAACCTGATCTACATCTGGGAGAACGATCCGGACTTCAGAGTCAAGTTCTCCTCCCAGCCATACTTCTGTCTGCCGCACTGGAGATCGATGCTCGAGGCGGCGAAGGTCAGGCTGAACCGTAAGATGAACGGGGAGTTCGCAAGGGCCGCGTCGGAGGTCGTGCTTCCCTATTTCGACTCGCTCAGGGAGGACATCTCCTGGTTCTGCAAAAAGTTCGATTACAGATATTCGGAGGAGCCCTGGGGCAACTCGAAGGATTCGGTCGAGCGCGCGCTGAAATTCCTGAGAGGAGACGTCAACGTCAGATGATCGACCTTCTCAGCCTTCACAAGCAGTTCATACTGACTCACCTTCACGAGGGGGACACCGCGGCGGATTTCACGATGGGGAACGGCCACGACACTCTCTTCCTCTCAGAGACCGTTGGCCCGTCGGGCCATGTCTTCGCCTTCGACATCCAGCAGGCCGCCCTCGACTCCACCGAGGCTCGCCTCAAAGAGGCGGGAGCCCCCGAAAACTGGACTCTGATCCGCGCCTCGCACCATCTGGCGGCCGATTATATCGGCGGAAAGATCCGCGCGGGGATGTTCAACCTCGGCTGGCTCCCGGGCGGCGACAAGAGCATCACCACCCTCAGGGAGACAACGCTTCCCGCTGTCGAAGGCGCGATCGGTCTTCTCGACCGGGATTCCTGCCTTACCGTCGCCGTCTACCCCGGACACGCCGAGGGCGACGCCGAAGGAAAACTCCTTGAAGAGTACTTCTCCGGCCTGTCGAGGCACCGGATCTGCGTGACGAAGATCTGCATCGTCAACTCGCCGTCATCCCCTTATTTCTTCCTGATAGAGACCAAATGACCCGGGAAGCACCCCGGGATATCGCGCCGATACGCGGAAAGGAGGCAGCTTATGGACGATAAAAACAGAACAGTTTCCGCCGGCGGAAACAGGAATTCGCCGGAGAATGCCTCCGCCGGATCGGGAAGAAAGACTCAGGTCGGAGTCGACGCGAGTGTCCTCTCCGCGATATCGAAGACAGAAGCCAGGCGAAGAGCCATATCCGGAACAGATCCCCGGACCCGCGTGACGCCGGCCCGCGGCGCGGCTGCTCCGGCAGCCTCATCCGCGTCCCCGGACGGAAGAGTTCCGGAAAAAGACGCCTCCGCGCGTCCCGGATCAAGAGCGCCTGCGGCGCGCACACCTGCCGACCGGACCGGTCATGCGGCCCCGCAGGAGAAGGGTTCGGGCAGAGGAAACTCAGATCCCGCCCGGATCTCACCCGAAATGCTCCGCGCACAGAGGGAAAACGAAAAAAAGGCGGAGGAAGCCGCCTTCCGTGAAAGGCTCAGAAAGGAAGAAGAGGCAAAAGCCGCCGCGGCCGCCGAAAAAAGGGCCAGAAACGAGCGGCTCGCGAAGGAAAAAGCGGCCGAGCGTGCGGCGAAGGAGGCGGAAAAGGAGCGCCTGCGGAGGATCCGCGAGGAAAAGGCCGATCTTGCCCGCGCCGCCGCAAGGGAGCGCGCCGAAAGGATTCGCGAAAAACTCGCCTTCGCCCTCAGGGTCTGCCGCCGTTACGCCGGGCGCTTCTTCGCCTACCTGCTGATAATCCTCCTTCTGGTCTCTGCCGTCGTCGCCGCCTCCTTCGTCACCTTCCTCAAGGCCGACACTGCAGGCATGACGAAAACTATCGTCTATACCGTCGGCTCTTCCAGAAACAGGAAGCAGAAGGCGAAGGAGCTGGTATACGGAGGCGTCATCTACACCGATATCACCGGGATCGCAAAGCTCTGCGGGCTTTCGGTGACCGGAGATTCGAAACAGATCAGGTTCACGTCGCCTAACGGGGAGTACGCCGTCTTCTCTGCCGACGACAGGACAGCCGACGTCAACGGGACGCGGGTAATAATGGAAGGCCCCGCAAGGCTGGGGAAACAGACGGTCTCGGTCCCTCTGAGCTTTGTCAGGACCTATATGACCGGCGTGGATGTCGAATTCACCTACGGGGAAATCGAGGAGACCGGTGACGGCGGGAGCGACGGCGGCTCCGGACAGAGGCTCATCACCGGCATAACTATCTCCGCAGTCAAGGACGCTGACGGGCTTCCCGTCACTCCGGGATTCCTTCTGAAGCCGGCAGGCACTCTTGAGCGGGTGGACAAGGACTCGCTGCCGACCGGCTGGCTGCTCCTCGGAGACGACAATATCGTATATACCTACAAGACCGATCTGTCGTCCTACCAGAAATATATGAACCCGCAGGACAGGAACGCCTACATTCTGGTGATCAATTCCGCAAACAGGGATGACGGAAGTTTCGTACCCTCGGATATGACCGCCGTCCTCAACGCCAGGTCGGGGAGAAGTCTGCAGATGGAGAGAAACGCCGAAAAATCGCTTGAGGCGCTCTTCGTCGAGATGCACGCCGAGGGATTCGACGACGTCTTCGCGGGAAGAGCCTACGTGTCATACAAGACACAGAGCGACTCCTTCGGCAACGCCCTCTTCACCGAACGCTACTATTACAGCTACAACTACTCGGTCAACGGGAAATACTTTTCGGACGCGGCATATTCCGTACTGGGAAAAGCATATCTCGAAAGCACCTATATCAACCTGGGAAAGACCGTCCTGACGATCTCCGACGGCACACGGGTCGCCACCTCATACTGTCCCGAGGGCGGGACCTCCGACCATCAGACCGGGCTGGCTGCAGACCTCTGGGGATCGGGCGGCGAGAAGGCCTTCGGCAGTACCGAGGCATACCGCTGGCTCCGCGACAACGCCTACAAATTCGGCTTCGTCGAGAGATTCCCGCAGGGAAAGGAAAAGATCACCGGAAGGGCCGCAGAGCCCTGTCACTGGCGCTTCGTCGGCCAGTATCACGCCGCCGTCATGCAGGAATACGGCTTCTGTCTTGAGGAATATGTAGCATATATTACAGACGGAAGAAGCTGATTTTTCCCGGTCCGGGAATATAACATCAGGGCTGAAAAAAACTCAGAAAGCGAGTTTTTTCAGCCCTGAATTTTTTTAGTTTTTTTACTCTCCGCGGCCGAAATAGTACTCCATGAACTGCCTGACACCGACCGCGGCGTTGGCTCCGTGCGCGCCTCTTTCAAGCACGCAGGAAACGGCGATCTCGGGGTCGTCAAGCGGAGCGAAGGAGATGAACACGGCGTTGCTGCTCTGCCCCGTCACCTGAGCCGATCCCGTCTTTCCGCCGACCTTCACCCCGAACCCGTCGAAGGCGGTGACCGCCGCGTTCTCGTCGACGACCTTGCTCATGGCGCCGCGGATCGTCTCGAGCGTATCGGAGGTCATAACGAAGCTTGAAAGGATCTCGGGGCTCGTCGCCTCCTCAAGCTCTCCTCCGAAATGCCTGACCTCCTTCAGTATCCTGAGACTGTATCTCTTTCCGCCGTCGATGACGGTGCACATATAGTTTGCCAGCTGGATCGGCGTGAAGCGGTTGTATCCCTGACCGATGGCAGTCTGTATCGTCAGACCGCCGGTCCACGGGACGCCCATCTTCGAGGTGTATGCGGGATCCGCGAGGACGCCGGTCGATTCGTCGAGCTCGATCCCCGTCGGCTGCCCGAGCCCGTAGTATACGCAGTACTTGTTGATGTTCCCGATCTCCATCAGCCTGCCGACCTCATAGAAAAAGCAGTTGCAGGAGACCTGGATCGCCCGGGTGACGTCGATGAGTCCGTGCTTTGACCGGCTTCCGGTATAGATCCAGCATTCGGGCTGGTAGTCCTCGTAGTAGGTGTATTTTCCCTCGGTCATGATCTTGGTCTGGCTCGTAAAGGGCTTGCCGTCGGCCATCAGCGTCCCGTCGGTCAGCGCGCCGACCGCGATCCCGATCTTGAAGGTCGAGCCGCAGGCGTAGGTCCCGTTCAGGGCGCGGTTGAAGAGCGGCCTTCGCGCGTCCTCGATCAGCAGAGAGTAATCCTGCGAGAAGGTTGACAGATCGAAGGTCGGATAGGATGCAACCGCGAGCAGCTCGC
The DNA here is from genome assembly GCA_900321265.1 of uncultured Eubacteriales bacterium. Lineage (GTDB taxonomy): Bacteria > Bacillota > Clostridia > Oscillospirales > CAG-272 > CAG-390. The sequence continues at coordinate 1,315 of ONVJ01000021.1, read as the reverse complement.
CCGTCCCGATACGCTCGGCGACCAGCGCCCCGCAGTCGCAGTCTTCTCCCTCGAACTGCTTGCCAGACGCGGCGGCCTTTTCGATAACGTAGCCGATATTGTCCGCAAGCGCGTGCTCGGCGGCGATCTGGAGATCGATATCGATCGTCAGTATGACGTCGAGGCCGGGCTCGGGTTCCTTGATAATTTCGGTCTTTACGGTATGACCGTCCATGTCCTCGGTGACCTTCATTATGCCGTCGACGCCGCGAAGGTAGTTTTCAAAGGCCTTTTCGCAGCCGTCGATGCCGACGACGGCGGTCACAGGATACCCGAGAGAGGTATAATACTCGGCGTTCTCGGCCTGTATCTTTCCGATACGCCCCAGGATATGCGACGCGTAACCCGGATATTCGTACTGTCTGGTATAGGACACGGTTATCACCGCGAAGGATATCCCGCTCTCACGGAAAGCGGTTATTTCCTTTATCCCGATCCCCGAAAGCATCGGATAGGGCTCCGCCTTCGAGAAGCGGATCGCCTCCATCTCGTATCTGATCCTTACAAGATCGGTCATCCGCTCCATCCCGTAGAGCGGTTCCCCGTCCTTATCCGTCAGACGGTAATATTCTGCGAGCTTCGCGGCGAACTCGGGCGCGCCGACCTCCTCGGGGAGCCCCAGAAGTTCCCTTATCCTGTCGAAACGCCCCTTCGCTATGCTGCCTGAAAGCAGTTCGCTGTCGTATTCCAGCTCGGGATAGGTCCCGACGAAGGGAAATCCGCTCGTTAGCATAAGGTCCCGGATCCCGAAGCCGTCCACTATGTCAAGAAGACGGGAGAGGCTCTCGTTCTGCGCCGCGTATCCCGACGGAAAGGCCGAATAGTCGAGCTCCAGACCGTAGGAATAGACGTTCGTGACCAGCGGCTTCCGGTTGCAGTCGAAGATCTCACCTCTGACCGCCCTGATCGCCACCTCTCTCTCGGTGAACTCCTCGGTTTCATCCTCCGGACTGTCTCCGGATTCCCCGAAAAGTGTCCCGATAAGAAAGACCGACCATATCACCGCCGCCGTCAGAAACAGCGCGAAGACGATGATGATCCGGTAGAGCCTCGGTCCTCCCGATCCGCTCTCCAGACTCTCGGACGACGCCTCGGTCCGCACGGGGCCGAGTCCTTCCTGCTTCGGCAGCGCCTCTTCCTTGTTTTTCTTCTTCGCCATCTTACGTCATCCCCCCGTTCCCGGACTGCCGAACGAGCTGTATGACAGCACCGTGATCAGTATCGAAAGCAGGATGAAGGCGAGCACTCCGGGCGACAGAAAGACGGTGCTCCCTAT
>ONVJ01000109.1 GCA_900321265.1 uncultured Eubacteriales bacterium | reverse complement strand
AGCAGGTCGCCGACCGCAAAGCTGTCGATCCCGCCTCAAAGGCTCAGGTCGACTACGACTACCTGAACGCCCTTGAATACGGAATGCCGCCTACCGGCGGCCTCGGTTTCGGTGTCGACAGGCTCGTCATGCTGCTTACCGATTCTCCATCGCTCAGGGACGTTCTGCTGTTCCCGACCATGCGCCCCGAGAAGGAAACTCAGTCCGTCAGGACGGCGGCGGACGCCGGTGCCGCGGCAAATGATGAGACTGTCACCGCTCCGGAGACGGTCTGCGGTGCCACTGCCGCTGTCGAGGGCGCTCCGATCATCTCACCTGAAAAGCCTGATTTTTCGGATGTGCGTATCGAGCCGTTATTCTCGGATTTTGTCGATTTTGAGACCTTTTCAAAGTCGGATTTCAGAGCCGTGAAGGTGCTCGCCTGCGAGGCGGTGCCGAAGTCGAAGAAGCTCCTGAAATTCACTCTCGACGACGGGACCGGAAGGGATCGTACCATTTTATCAGGCATTCACGCTTTTTACGAGCCGGAACAGCTCGTCGGCAAGACCTGCATAGCGATAGTCAATCTGCCTCCGAGACCCATGATGGGCATTGAATCCTGCGGTATGCTTATTTCAGCCGTCCACAGGGAGGGCGAAGATGAAAAACTGCATCTCCTTATGGTCGATCCTCACATTCCCGCCGGGGCGAAGCTGTATTGACCTGACGGAAATACCTACGCTTTAATTCAGGACCCTATTCCAAAAAAGTTGATCCGGACTTTATCTTCTCCCGGATCGGAATGGAGAATAATGATGTTTTGCCCGAATTGCGGAACAGCGCTTCCAGATGCTGCGATTTTTTGTGCCAACTGCGGCGCCCGTGTCGCCGCTCCCTCTTCCGGAGCGCCTGCTGCCCGAACCGACCCTTCATCGTCTTCTGCCTCAGTAGGCGACGGTAACGGCGTGAATCCGTCGGTCGCAGGGGAAGATTCAGGTATGACTGCGGAGCAGGACAGCGCTCCCGCTGCCAAGGCCGGAATCCTTGCCGCCGCGGTTCCCGCCGCGTCAGCCAAAGAGCTTTCGAAGAAGAAAAAGACGGCAGTCGTGTTGGCCGTCATTTCACTGGTCTTCGGCGCGCTTGCTCCATATATCGACGAGCTTGGATTCTTTGTCTTTATGTCCCGCTATTCCTCTGCAGGAGAGTATTTCAATTCTCTCTTGCATAATCTGTTTGCGGTTTGCTGGGATTTCACGCTTCCGCTCGTCCTCGGCGGACTTTTCGTCCTCTTCTGCTCACGGCTTGGCAGGTCACCGACATTGCTCACGGGTATCCCGAAGGCGGTATCGGTCGGTCTCTTCTTTATCACGACCTTTTTCGACCTGCTCAGGGGAAACTATCCTCTGAACGCCGGGAACCTGATCACGATCTTTGCATATCTGTCATATATCGCTTTTGTGATTTTTTACATGTTCGGGACTTCAAAGAAACAGAGCGGGAATCCTGCGTGGAGGATCCTGACGCTTATCCTCGGGATATTCATCCTCTCTCTGAAGAATCTGGCGCTGTTTATGAACATGCGCTCATTCTTCAGCGGATTCAGCTTTTCCTCTTTCCTGAGCCTGACTGCCGGATTACACGGTCTTCTTTCTGAGATATTCATGGTGATCGCTATGATCTTTATCGTCTTCAACGCGGCGATCTTCAACAGCAGGGAGAATACCTGATCATATTATTTAACGGAGGAATCAGCTGTGGAAATGAAATTTTACCGCTGCCCGCACTGCGGGCAGATAATCGCGATCGTCAAGGGCACCGGTGTTCCGGTGATCTGCTGCGGCGAGCCAATGAAGGAGATCGTCCCCGGGACCACCGACGCATCTCTCGAAAAGCACGTACCTGTTTACGAGGTCAGAAGCGGAAAGGTGATTGTGACAGTAGGTTCTGTCGCTCATCCGATGATCCCCGAGCATTACATCGAGTGGGTGTCGCTGCAGACCAGATTCGGGAATCAGCGCAAGGCACTGAAACCGGGCGACGAGCCTAAGGTCTGCTTCTCGATCTGCGAGGGCGACGAGGTCGAGGCGGTATACGCCTACTGCAACCTGCATTCGCTCTGGAAGGCCTGAGCCGCTTCATACTGCGTCATATCGGAAAGGGGCTGTCAAAAAAGTCGGACTTTTTTGACAGCCCCGCACATGTCACGGCCGGGAAACCGTGACAGCCCCCTTTGCTCCTGTAGCTCTTCCGCTCAGGGTTCGGCGATATAGAGCGTGAGATTTCCCGCCACCGCCTCGGCCGACCATCGGTATCTGCCGAAGCAGTAGGTGACCTTTTCGTCTCTTACCGAGTCGTTGTAGGTATATATGAGAATCCTGCCGTCAGGGTTTCTTACCGCCAGCGTCATGAGCGATTTGAACGCCGAAGAGGTATAGAGCACCCTCGCGCCGGGTTTTATGAAATGCGAGAAGATGAATGACTGAAGGTAGGTCCCCCGCGGAGCGACGTCTGCGTCTGTCCGGTAGATCGGAGAGCAGCAGCCGATGTCCCGGCTGTGGTAGGGTCCGCCTCCTTCGTCGAGAAGCAGGTTCCATTCGACGACGGCGTTCGTATGGCTTCCGAGCACCGTCATTATCTCCGAGCGGTATTTTCCGTACATCCTTGCCGATATCCCGTGGCAGAATTCGGTCTCGATGAGGACCATGTCGGGGAATGCCGCGTGCATCGCTTCAAGCTCACCGGTGTGGACCCCGTTGTACCAGTGGAAACCCGCGCCCCACACTCTGTCTCCGAGCTCTCGGTAGACCTTTGAGGCGTGATCGAACATTCCTCCGCGGTTGTAGTCCCAGCATATTATCCGGATCTTCCTCGAGTATCCGGAAAGGACCTCCGACAGCACCCGGGTAAATTCGATGAGCTCTCTGTCGGTCCATTCGCAGCTTTCCCAGCGGTGCGATCCCGGCTCGTTCTGTGCAGTGACCGCTGAGATGATTATTCCTTCTTTTTCATATTCCTCGATGAATCTGAGAATGTATTCCGCCCAGAGCCGGTAGCATTCGGGAAGGAGTCTGCCGCCCTTCATCGAGTTCGACGTTTTCATATATCCCGGAGGCGACCATGGGGAGGCGAAGAGGGTTATCCCGCCGGGAGCGGCGGCCAGCGCGTCCTTAATGAATGGGATCACAGCTTTTCGGTCGCGGTCGATGCTGAAGGTCGAGAGAGTAAAGTCGCCCTCTTCTGTATATATGTATTCTTCTTCCGAGAAGTCGGAGGAGTGAATGCATACCCGGCAGAAATCATACCTGAGGCCTTCGGCTCCGAAAAGCATTTCGAGTGCGCGGCGCTTTCCGTCGGGCGACAGCTTCATGTAGTTTACCGCCGAAGCTTCGGTGAAGGCTCCGCCGAATCCGAAGATCTCCTGCTTTTCAAGATCAAGGATATCGATCCTGTCCTGACCGCGTCCGAGCCTTGTTTCGTCTTCCTCGGCAATCAGCATTTCAGGGGCGAGTTTCGTCAGAGTCCCGTCGCACCATACGTATTTCTCAAGAAGCTTCATGTGATATTTCTCCCCGCGGCGGAAAGCCGCTTTTGTTTTACGTCTCCTGGCGGATCGCCGGCAGTGTCACCGTAAAGACGGCGTTGCCATCCCTGTAAGCGGCGGATATGCTTCCGCCGTGCGACTCTGTTACCGCCTTTGCTATCGACAGGCCGAGTCCGAAATGCGATCCGGAATCGGCGTGGGATGAGTCTGCCCGGTAGAATCTGTCAAATAGGAAGGGAAGCTTGTCCGCGATCGAAGGATCGGCGGCGTTCGAGACAGAGAGGACGGCGGAATGCTTCTCCCTCTTCAGCCTCAGTGAGATCCGGTCTCCTGTCCCGTATGTCAGCGCGTTGTCGAGGAGGATCGAGACCAGCTGCTTCAGCTGACCGGGATCGCCTTCGACCGACACTCCTTTCTCGATGTCGGTATCGATCGAAACGCCCTTCTCGTATGCAAGGCTCTCGAAGGGAAGCGCCTCTCCCGCGACAGTTTCCGAAAGGTCGACCGTCCCGGTGACGGCCGAACCTCTTTCGCTTCGCGAGAGCTCGAGCAGCCGCTT
>ONVJ01000063.1 GCA_900321265.1 uncultured Eubacteriales bacterium | reverse complement strand
GCTCCGCTTTGAGGGAGCCGGGAAGGACGGGATCACACCGAAGTTCCTCGCCGAGGGCGTCCTTGACGGACACCAGTACGCGATCCCCTTCATGAGATCCTCCGAGGCGCTATACATAAACCGCGGACTGGTCGAAAAGCTCGGATACTCCGTCCCAGACATCCCCACATGGGACTGGATCTGGGAGGTCAGCAGCGCTGCGATCGCCTGCGGGAAGGACTCCGAGGGCAATTTCCTGCTCAACGACCAGAAGACGCTATATCCCTTCATCTACAAGTCGACCGACAACATGATGATCCAGATGACCGAGCAGCGGGGCACCGGCTACGCCACCGACTACGGCAAGATACTCCTCTTCAACGAGGCGTCGAAGGAGATCATAAGAACCGTCGCCGAACACACAGAGGACAAATCCTTCATCACCTTCAAGATCGTCAGCTACCCCGGGAACTACTTCAACGCCGGGCAGTGCATCTTCGCGATCGACTCGACGGCCGGAGCGACCTGGATCGGCCCAGACGCTCCCCTTCAGGAGATCCCCGAGGACAAGCGAGTGGCAGTCGATACCGTCGTGAGAGTGATCCCGCAGTATGACCCCGAAAATCCGAAGATGATCTCGCAGGGACCTTCGGTCTGCATATTCAACAAGGAGGATCCGGGCGAGGTCCTGGCCTCCTGGCTCTTCGTCCAGTTTCTGCTGACCGACAAGGTCCAGATATCCTACGCCCAGACCGAGGGCTACATCCCGGTGACCGAGCGGGTACGCTCGAGCGCCGAATACCTCGACTACCTCGCGTCGGGCGGGATCGACAACGATCTGCACTACTTCGTGAAGACCGAGGCGTCGAAGCTCGTCATCGACAATACCGAAAACACCTTCATAACTCCGGTCTTCGTCGGATCGGCGTCGCTGCGCGAGGCGGCGGGCGAGCTGATCGAGGGCACGGTGAGACAGGTCAGGAAGGGATATCCGGTGGACGACGCCTTCATCGACGAGCTCTACTCTCACACCATCTCTCTGAAGAGGCTCAACCTGAACGGCGACGCGTCGGGGCAGAAGGCGGATCTCGGCCCGCTGCCGAAGACGTCGGTCATACTTCTCTGCTCGCTCGGAGCCGCGTGGCTCGCGATCGGAGGATACTTTCTTGCCGGGTATATCAGAAAAAAGAAACGGAAGGCCGGATGATCGGCGGGATTCATATGAGATTCATCTGCTTTTTCCGTTATTCCCGACAAAAAAACACCTCGATAACTGTTGACTTCTCACAAACAAAATGATATAATATTAAGCGTTCAAAAAAAACACGTCCGCGGCAGCCCGGCTGCCGCACACAAAAAGGAGTATTTCAAAGATGAAAAAGCTTACCGCTCTGATTCTCGTCCTTGCCATGGCTGTCTGCTGCTTCGCCGGATGCACCGGCGGAAAGCCTGAGACCACCACGGCTGCCGACAACACCACCGCGACCCCCGCCGGTGATTCCACCACCGATGGCGCCGCTCAGCTCGACATCAACGCAAAGGACGAAGGCGTTCTCACCTACGCCGCCTTCCTGGCTCTCGAGACCGGCAAGGAAGCCGTTATCGAAGGCTTCCTCCAGGCCAAGTACGACTATTCCGAAGGCTACAAGAACACCTGCCTCTATCTCGTTGACGGAGACGGAGCATACTATGTTTACCGCTACGAATGCGAGGCCGAAGATTACGCCAAGCTCGAGATCGGCGCCAAGCTCAAGGTGACCGGTTCCAAAGCCGAATACCACGGCGAGATCGAAGTCAGCAACGTAACCGCTCTCGAGGTCGTCGGGACCGACAAGTACGTCGCGGACGTGCTTGACATCACATCCTCGCTCGCGTCGGAAGACCTCATCAAGAACCAGAACAGGTTCGTCAGCGTCAAGGGCGCCGAGATCGTCGCCTCCACCGTCGAAGGCAAGGACTACGCCTCCCTTTACAAGTACAACGGCACCGGCACACAGGGCGATGACGTCTACTTCAAGATCAAGGTCGGCGACGGCACCTACACCTACCTCGTCGAGTCTGATTTCTGCAACAAGGACTCCGACGTCTACAAGGCCGCCGAGGCTCTTAAGATCGGCGACAAGGTCGACATCGAGGGCTACCTCTACTGGTACGACGGTGCCCAGATCCAGGTGACCTCCATCAAGGCCGCTTCGTAATCCGGACAGAATACGGCATACCAAATGATCCGCCGCGGGGCCTTTGAAGGCCCCGCGGCGGCTTCCTTTTTCACCCGCATGACAGTTTTTGTCAAAAAAGACTATTGACAACAAAAAGCGATTGTGCTATAATAATACGGCGTTCGGAAGAAGGCAGCTATCTGGGTGTGGCGCAGTTGGTAGCGCGCTACCTTGGGGTGGTAGAGGCCGTGTGTTCAAGTCACATCACTCAGACCAGAAAATCAGGGGAGAGATCCCCTGATTTTTTGATTTTTTCGGCGCCTGCCGATTGATTTTCGGGCTTGTTTTCAGCACACTTCAGCAGGCCTTGAGCCAACGGTACTATGCCTGCCTTGCGGCAATATACAGGTCGATATCGTCTACGATATATCTTTCTCCGGTGGTATGCAATGCTTCATAATAGCTGACAAGATACTCCGGCACGTGATATTTGTTAAACAGCGCCATAACCTGCTTCCCGCTGAGTGATTTGGCGTTTTTATATATTTCTATACAATAGATCAGAAATGTTGTTTCTTTACTCATGATCAGGCCTCCTCGGGATAGGTGATCTTACCCGTAGTCTTTTCCTCCGCATACAGCTCATAAAGCGCCTTGGGGCTGAGATGCCACAGCTTTGTTTCTTCCTCTTCAAGCGCCGCGTAAAGCTCCGACTCATAAAGAGCGCCGGTGGCCGCGGTCTCGGATATGTTTTCCCGCTCAACGATCTCTTTTACAAGCTGAGGAATTAATAATATCAGCATTGCCTTGAATTTCTGCTTATCCATCGAAACGCTCCTTTCCGCATTTTACATCTTTGAAGGTGAGGAACGACAATGCGCGGTCGGTCGTGAAAACGTACTGATTATACAGCTTCTTGATCTTCAGCGCTTCAATAGTCTGCTCCTTGGTATAGACTCCGGTGGAATAGAGGATAAAGGTCTGATATACGTCATCATTGGCAACCGGACCGAAGATCAGATCGTACTCCGCGGGCCGGTCAACGCCGGAACGGTTATCGGAAACGAAATCGAGCCACGCCTCATCTGCGCTCTCAAAGCTCAAGAGGCTCACCTTTTCAAAAATGCTTTCGTCAAGCTCATAGATGTTAACGGTGCTGCGACCGTTTTTCTTGCGCATCGTGACCTTGCCCGCAAAGTTCAGCGCCTGATCGAAATTTGTAGTTGTATAAAAACCCACGCCAAAATCAAGATATCTGTTCGGAGTCACTATTATCGGTTTTTCAACCGTAAGATTGCTGCCGTGATAAATAATCATACGATCATCTCCGCATATTTCTGTGCCAAAGCATATTCCGCTTTGAGATTTTTCAATATCGTTTCTATCTGCCGTCTTCGTTCAAGCCGGGCTTTCACTTCGGCGACCTTTTCTTCCGAATTGCCGATATACTTCGATACTACTTTTTTCCCTTCTCGGTACTGAACGTAGCAGTATTCTTTGCCGTTGATATTTTTCTTAACCAGCACACCGTGCGGCAAAGAAATAAGCTCCGATTCATACAAAGACATCATTTTTTCTATTCTGCTCTTTTCCTGCAGAACGATTTCTTCTAACAGTAACATTTCATCACCCGTATATATTATAACCCACAAATCCTTCTTTGTCAAGATTTTTGTTGGTTAAAGCATAGCGCAACTAGTGGTAAAATTGATATTTTTCTAGAAGGAACGTTTCTGCACTTGATTTTTAGAGAAAAATGTGATATATTGCCCTTATGAAAATTCGCAAAAGCCTTGAAATGAAGAAAAAAGCGATATATATGAAGTGTTTCGTTTCCATATGATTCAAATAGCAATACAGGACGGCATTATGAGTTTCAAAAAGCTTCTGCTGATCGGAGCGGCGCTCTTCGCGATATGCTCTCTTCTCGTGATCCTTCTCGGGCAGAGATATACCGTAAAACTGACCGAAGCGGACCTGCAGGATCCGCTGCCCGCCGACGCAGGATCGGTCGAAGTGAGGATCGACGGCGCAGATCCCGCCGCGGAAATAACGGGATTCGAGATAAAGGACGGCGCGCTCCTCATCGGCTTCTCCCCGCTTAGGCGCGGAAAGACCGACGTCGGCGTTTACTACGGCGGCAAAACGCAGTTTCTTTTCAGGATCGTCACAGGTCCGCTCGGAGTCCTGACATACGATACGCCTTTCGGCGACAGCACCGGTGACATCGCCGTCCCGGTATCGTCGATCCTCTTCCTTCTTGCCGCGCTGTATCACGAGATCGGGAAGCTGCGCCGCGAGATCAGGGAAAGCCTCTACCGCTACAGCAACGTCATGAGGACCGGACTCATCGTCTTTCTCTGCTTCTTCATCCTGACGACCGCCCGGCAGTGCTTCGGATACCGGGGGATCGTCGATTCAGCTTCTGAATTTCTGAGCACGCTCCATCACTTTTCGATGATCGTCCTGCCTGCGGCATTTGTGCTGTCGATCCTCGTCGCGCTGAGCAGCCTAAGCCTTATGCGCCGCGAGGGTCGAAGCTGGCGCAACATGCTGGGTGTCATCCTGGGGGCCGCTCTCTGCCTCCTCACCCTGCTTCCGGGGGCGCTGGGAGAATACCTTCAGTGGTCCCCGAACGCGATACTCGACGTCCACAACGAGCGCGGAGCCGGGCTTTACATCGAGCTGCTCACCGAAGGCGTTATATCAATGTTCGTCACCTATCTCGAGTGCATACTCATCGGAACCGTAATATTCGGGATCGCCGCTGCGAGGCATATCCCAGCCTTCGACAAGGACTATATCATCATCCTCGGCTGCATGATCAGGGAGGACGGGACGCTCACTCCCCTTCTCCGCTCGCGAGCCGACCGTGCGCTCGAGTTTGCCCGCATGCAGAAGGAGAAGACCGGGAGAGACATCTTCTTCCTGCCCTCGGGAGGCATGGGAGCCGACGAACCGTTCCCGGAGGCCGAGGCGATCGGCAGATACCTGTCGCAGGCAGGCGTGCCCGAAGACCGCATCCTGCCCGAGACAAGATCGACCGACACCCGCGAGAACATGCTCTTCTCATCCGAACTGATAAAGGAGCACAGTGGAGGGAAAGAAGTGAAGGTCGCCTTCTCAACGACGAACTACCACGTCTTCCGCGCCGGGCTCACCGCCGACCGGCTGGGACTCTCCGCGGAAGGGATCGGCAGTCCGACAAAAAGGTATTTCTGGATCAACGCCTTCGTACGCGAGTTCATCGCGACTATGGTGTCGGAGCGAATGAAGCACGCCGCAGTGATCGCCGCCGCGGCGGTAATGATAATCATCGCGGTGCTGATAAAGTATCTGTCGGTGGTACTTTAGCGCAGACGTCGTTGCAGGCAGCCGTAAAAATATCACGGGCTGCCGCGCGACCCTTAAGACGGGTCGTGCGGCAGCCCCTGGTGATATTCCTGATATGTGCTTTATGGTTTCACCATCCTCGCGGCGTGCAGGCCCCACCAGTAGCCGGTGGAGAAGGTCGCGTAGGATGTTTCGGTTTTGAAATAGATCTTCAGCGCGTCGGGCGCGCCGGTGAAGCAGTCGGTGCTCGCCTCGAGCGCGTCGGCGTTCTCGCGGTCCATGTTG